>NZ_ALNN01000033.1:0-9279 GCF_000293175.1 Capnocytophaga sp. CM59 | reverse complement strand
GCCAAGTACGGCTACTTCCTGGCCTCGGCGTACTGTCGTATCAGGGTCGTCATTGGCCTCTATGGTAGGAGCACCTTCTACTACCTTGATTTCAGCTACGGTACTCTTTTTCGCACCGCAATTGCTTGTTACCTCTACCCAGTAGTAGAACGTACCTACTCTATCGGTCGCAGGCTTATAACTTGGGCTGTTATCCCCTACTTCAGTGCCTGAGGTGTTGTTATTATCCGTATTGTTATACCACTTATACCTAAGGGTACCTTCGCCTGTGGCCACTACTGCAAGCGGTGTTGCCTCGGCTCCTTTCTGGTAAGTAGCCCCTGCTGGATGAGTGGTAATGGTGGTGGCTGTCTGTTGCGCCTTGATCTCAAAGCTATCAGAAGGTACCGATTCACAATTGTTATTGTTCTTAGCCGTAATGGTATAAGTACCAGGGGCAAGACCTGTAATCTCGTGGGTAATCGGATTAACCGTCAACTGGGTACCATTGTGCCAATAAGTTAGTCCTAACGCCTGGTTGGTAAGCTTAGCCACTGTTGGGCTGGTACAGCTGGCAGGGGTTAGCGTAATTGCTGGCTTGGCTGGTGCCGCCTGCACTGGGTTTATCGTAATTGTTGCCTCGGCTGAGGTACAACCTTGGGTATTGGTAGCGGTGATCTTATAAGAACCTGCCGCAGTAAGACCGCTGATGGTACCATCACTCTCTACATTACCCACTGTAGCATTGGCACTGTCCTTAATGGTATAAGTAAGGCCATTGTCATAGTCGGTTACCTTGGCTACACTGATAGCTGTACAAGTAGCGGCGGTCTTCTCTCCTATGGTAGGAGCCGCAGGGGCTGGGAGCTTATCGGCTATTTGGAAATCAGCTGAAGTCGCTTCACAACCGTCTTTAGCAGCCTTTACCTTGTAAGAGCCTGCCACAAGACCTGTTACTATACCGTCTGCTGCTATGGTAATGGTCTCTGTAACGGCCGTACCATCCGCTTTGGTAAAGGTATAAGTAGCATTCGGATCATAATTAGTGATCTTAGCTTTCCCCTCAGCAGTACAAGTAGGAGCTACAGCCGTTGCTGTTAGTGTTGGTTGAGCTAAAGATATAATCTTAACCGTTACTTCTGCACGAGGGCTTTCACAACTACCCAAGGTACGAGCTGCATAGTATTTATTATTATGTACAAGCGCTGTAGTACTTGCCAAGAGCGAACCTCCAGTAGCTGCATCATACCACTTGATATCCATACCTTGTGGTGCAAGATCCGCTACCGTTGCACTATTACAGAACGACTGAGTAGCTGTTGGTGTTGGCGTAGCAGGCACAGGTAATACATCTGCTATCGTAATAGTCGCCTCGGCTGAGGTACAACCCTGAGTATTGGTAACTGTGATCTTATAAGTACCTGCTGTGGTAAGACCATTGATTGTTCCATCTGATGCTACCAAAGCTGTCGCTACCACTGTATTGCTACTATCTAATATGGCAAAGACATCCGTAGCTGAATAGCTGGAATAGTTATCTACTTTTGCTACGCTTATTGCCGTACAAGTAGCAGCGGTCTTTTCCCCTATGGTAGGAGCCGCAGGGGTAGGGAGCTTATCCTTGATCTCAAACTCAGCAGAAAGGGCTGATTCACAACCGTCTTTCTTCGCTTTTACCTTATACTTACCTACAGAAAGCCCTGAAATCTTACCTGTGTTATCCACTGAAGTACCTGATACTTCGGTGCTATCGTCCGATTTGACGAAGATATAGTCAAGCCCAGTAGTATAGTTAAGCTTGGCGATGCTAATCGCAGCACAAGTAGCCGCGGTATGTTCGCTTACGGTTGGTACCGCTGGTATTGGTTTTATATCTTTGATCTCGAACTCATCGGAAAGGTCTGAAATACAGCCGTCTTTGGTAGCTTTAACTTTATACTTTCCTACTGCAAGGCCAGAAATCTTACCATCAGAGGCCATGGTTACCCCACTTACCGTACTGCCATCAGACGATTTGATGAAGGTATAAGTAAAGTTGGCATCATAGTTAGTAAGTTTTGCGATGCTGATAGCTGTACAAGTAGCGGCCGTATCTTCGGCTACTATTGGCTTGGCTGGGGTCAGTTTCTTATCCTTGATCTCGAACTCATCGGAAAGATCAGAAGTACAGCCGTCTTTGGTGGCTTTGACCTTATACTTACCTACTGGAAGCCCTGTAATCTTACCACCTGCTACTACTGAAGCAGTACTTACTGTATTATTAGTGTTGGCTGACTCGACAATGGTATAGGTGAAATTAGCATTATAGTTGCTCACTTTAGCCGTACTGATCGCGCTACAAGTAGCAGCTGTATCTTCGGCTACCGTTGGCTTGACTGGCGTTACCTTCTTGGCTTTGATCGTAAAGCTATCTGAAGCTGGTGACTCACAACTGCTATTCTTAGCGGTAATGGTATGGCTACCTATCCCAAGATGCTGAATTTCTCCCGTAAGAGTTACCGTAAGTTGGGTGCCATTAAGCCAATAGGTTTGGTTTGGATCATAGTTGGTAATCTTAGCTATGGTAGGGCTTGCGCAGGTCTCTGCCGTAAGGGTAATGTCCGGTTTGGCAGGGACAGCCTTCTGAGCCTTGATCTCGAACTCATCGGAAAGCTCGGAGGTACAGCCTCCTTGAGTGGCTTTTATCTTATACTTACCTATTGCAAGGCTGGTAATCTTACCTGTACCATCCACTGAAGCACCCGTTACAATACTGTTATCCGATGACTTGATAAAGGTATAGGTTTTCCCCGCGGCATGGTTAGTGATCTTGGCCACAGTAGCGCTGGTACAGCTTTCCGCAGTGAGGGTAAGGGTCGGCTTATCTGGCACTGGCTTCTTATCAGCTATTGTAAAGGTCGTACCTGCTGATTCGCAACCGTCCTCCACGGCTTTGATTAGATAAGTACCCGCCTCGGAGATCCCATTGATAGCACCATTGGAAGCCACTGTAGCGCTCACTAGGGTTCCTCCTTTGGTCACCTTGAAGGTAATTCCGGCAGTATAGCTGCTGCGGTTGCTCACCTTAGCGGTGCTTACCGTACCACAGCCCGCTGCCTGAGCTTGGGCTACTATAGGTTGGGCAGGAGTAGCGTTGGTTTTTACCATTATGATGTTACTCAAGGTTTCTCCACAACCTGAGTTCTTTACCTTGACATAGTAGTACTTGGTACCAGCTGCATTGGTTGGAGGTGTAAAGGTTGGGCCACTACCTTTTTGAGTACCGTTATAGGCATTGGTAATACTTTCGTACCACTCATAAGAGAGAGTACCTGCTACGCCATGGGCATCGGCCACCACGGAAAGAGGGGTAGCGGTAGTACCTGTACAATAAGGAGTAGTAGGCACCACAGGCTGGGTGGTGATACTTGGTGCTGGTTTTACAGTGAGTTTTACCTCTTGGGCAGACTCACAGCCATTGGTACGTTTTACCTTAAGTTTGTATTTGAACTCTGTTGTGGTTGTCAACTTAGCTCCTGTATAGTGGAAGGTAGGAAGTGCTGTATTGGTTGCCGATAGGTAATCCAAGGCGTTGGCTGGGGAGACCGCCTCCCAAGTATAAGCCTGATAGACTGGTGCCGGAGCAGCTACATAAGTCAACACCTTACTATCACTCTCACAAATAGTTGCATCACTAATAAGCCCTGTTAGCTCCGTGGGTGGTGTAGCTAAACTTACCACATTATCACAAAGGCAATAGTTATCCTTAATAGCCAAGAGCAAACGACATACCTCTGACTGATCAGCTACATAAGTAAAGGATCTCTCCGGAGAAGTGGCTCCTATGGCAATATTCTCATTTTGAGTATTATCCTTAAGGAGGGTATCTCCTGAATCCACCAAACCATTGCCATTGACATCATGGTAAAGAGACACTTTCAAGGAACCATTATAAAGAGCCTCTGCGGTGGCCGCATTAGTTACTTTATACTTAACGGTTAGTTTCTCCTTGTCACCTTGTACTATGGAACTTACTTTTACATCTGCCAAAGAAAGCGAGGCTCGTTTATTCTCTATCTTTGCTTTTTTCTCTGGCGAAGTAGATACGATAAGAGCAGGACAGAAAGGCGGACTCAAGGTAGCACAAGGAATCCCTGTGATCTTATCTGTAGTAAGTACCTTTAAGGATCTTTCATCTGTACAACTTACTGCTGTATTGGCTTTTTGCTTGATTTTTACCGTTACATAAAAGTAATGGGTATCCTTCATACCTGCTGGTACTTTCATTATGATCTCATTTTCACCTCCTACTACCCCTGTTGATTCCACAGAGGGGTCAGCCCAACTACTACTTGGGTTTGCCTGGGGGAATGCACTTCTATCTATTGTGATATCACTGTTCTGAATATCATAGCTTTGTGGGAAACGTATATGCAGACGAGCATCATTACCTACTGTAAACAAAGGATTAGAAGAGGTAACATTGACCGATACGCGTACCTTATAAGTAGCCCCACTATCACAAGCATTGGCATTGCCATTTACATAGTTTACAGAGGAAAGTAACATATTATAGTCATTCACTGTAGCATTTGTTATACCTGCAACATTTTCTACAATCTTAGGCCCTATAGCAGGTGCTCCGCAGAGATTATTTCCTTCTAAGTCAATAGCAAAAGAGGAGCCTGCAACAAAATCACAGTCAGGTTGTACGTTAAAGGTTACTTTGAACTTCTGCTCATTTTCTACATTGGTACTTACCGAACCTGGCAGAGAGCCACCTGGCAATATATCAAAAAGTTGGTAAGTAGTCTTACCCCCCACGGTAGTTACCCCAATCTTTTTACCATCCACAGGGGTGGAGGTATTATACACCTTGCCAGAGTTCAAGGGGTATTCCACTTGTACATCACTGATAACGATACCAGGCTGCTGGGTAACCACCAAGTTTGCTCCAAAAATATCCCCCTCATTGGTGCTTTTTACAATATAGGAGAAAGGTGTTTTGGCACACATAGTCAAGCTGGTAGGGTTCCCCCCCACTTCTATGTCTTTCTTACTTTGTGCTATATTGACAGTATACTCTAAGAAAGTATCATCACAGGCAGCACTATGCCCCTCTGTAGGATTACCCTCACAGTTCCAACCTGCATACACTTTAAACTTCAGTTGTGGTTGGCTACAGTTGGTTAACTTATACTTTAGGCGATAGTACTTCTGGCTGGCAAGCCCTACAGGTACTGTTTGGTTTAAGAAGAACATCTTCTCTCCTGTGATACTAGTCTCTGGAGTAAGCGTACGCACTACAGTCGTCCCTGCCGCATCATTGACCTCTTCCAAGCCCAACACTTCCACTCCTGTAACATCAGGAATAGAAATCCACGTATTGGGAGCCTCATTGTTGCGTGCCTCTAAGGCAATAACAGTACTCTGTTCGTTCTTGTTAGCCCTAATGGTAGAGCCTTGCCCTTGTGCTGCCATAAGCAATTGTGGTTTTGCTTTATACAGAAAAACACTATTATTGGCTATATTGGTAGATGGCCGAGTTGGTTCACCAGCATAATGATAATAAAAATCCTCTGCCTCTATTTGGTAATAGCCTACTTCGTCAGCAGCTCTTGCGGCGGCTAATATTTGCGAATCAGTACCTGCAAATTCTTTTGATTTACAGGAGGCTTGCACCGTTACTCTCAACCACTCGTTATAAGTTCTTGCAGCTATCATCCCTGGTCGTAAAAAGTATGGATCAGTTGGATTCGTTGGATTCGTATAGGTATATACCCGCCTATTACCTTCGGTGGTTTCTACCCATTTATTTAATGGGATAGTAACAGAAGAAGAAGTATTATTTCTCGATTGGGTAGCATTGGCGGTATAGTAATATTCAGGGTTTGCGGTTATCTTATATGCCAAGGGCATCTTAAGTACAATCTTCTTCATTAGAATCCCTGGGCGATACTCCTCATAAAGCAAACTACCAGCTGCTTGATTGCGCCCTAAGTGGATGTAATAGCCTCCTACATTATTCGGGGTACAACCATTTAAACTAAAAGCATTCATACCATTCCACTTACCTGTTCTACCGAAATCAAATACTGGAATAAGGGCTACTCCACAACGCAAGGCATTGGTATGGAATCCTTGTGGGCTGATAGCTGTATCGGCTTTATTCGCTAAGGTATAAAAATAAGAGGTAATCCCTGACTGCTCTGCTAAATCTTGACTTTCTGTAGTATTACTTGCCTGATAGGTGGCCACTATTGAGAAAGTTTGGCCAGCGGCTAGAGTACCCGCAGGAAGAGCACTGGTAAGGTCCCAACGGTAATAGTTACCATTGGTATCATTAGCGCGTGTTACCACCCCTGGAGTAGAGGCTTGTAGGGTAGTCTCCTGATAGCCTATAGTTACCTTGATAGACTTAGGCAACAAGTCTGCATTCTTTTTTACCGCTACATAGTAGAAAAGGTTATCAGCCGCTGCTTGGTCGGTTTGTTTTCCCTCGGCAAAGAACTCTACCGTATCCAAAGGCAATACCTTACGGCGCTGCTCAGCCGATACATTGGCACGCTGCACGGGAGTGGTCATGGTATCATCCGTCCAACCATAAGAGTTGTCTCCTCGTTCCACCTTGGTGGAGAGCATCTCAGGCCCTTTTACCGTACAAGGCACCGAACAGCCGGTACTGACACTTGCATTCTCACACACTATAGGGATCTCACAGAAGGTAGCGCCATCCTGATTGCGGCTCATCATCGAAATCTTATAAGGAATAGTAGCAGAACTACCCATGCCTGTACAATTGCTCAGTTCCATCTCAAAAGAGATATGCCCCCATAGGCGTTCTTTCCCCGAAGTTACCCCCGATGGAGGTGTATTAGGAGTAGTAAAATCCAATACGCCACCCGCTGGTATATTCCCTATACTAACGATAGGAGCCGTTGTATCGGTAAAGTCATCATTGGAAGTATAGTGGAATACCACATTCTTAAGCCCGACCCCTGAAGGTAGCTGCATATAATAGCGATAACGAAGGTCATTCGCCCTCCCTGTTTGTCCTTGTAGCTGTTCTGAAGCAGATATCGCTGTTATTCCTGGAGTTAAGTAGCCCTTCTCTGGCGTATTTAGGAGTAGCTGTGCCGGAAAGATACTTTTATTAGTACGATTAATAGCCCGTACATACGTATTTTGGGTAAAACCTCTCTGAGAAAGCGCACCACAAGCCCCTTCACCATCAAAATAGTAAGCAGGATTTATAGACAGATCATTACAAGCAAAAGGGAGTCCTTTGGAGACTAAGTCGTAACAGAAACGTATCTCAGTACCTGGTTTTAGGTCATCCCTATAACCATCACCATCTTCATCAGTAAAACCTATATCCTTGCCTGTCAAAGCAGGATTGGAACTAAGTAAGGCCGCATTGGTAGGAAAATCAAAAATTGAATTTGCCGCGTTATCATTAGAGGTTTCTGCAATAGGAATTTTTGTGCCATCGGTAGCGATGATATAGAAGTTTGCCACTTCGAAATACTTAAGCTGTTGTCTTAGCTTGAGCTTATTGTTATAAATAACAGCATCGGTGCTACTATTCTTAAAAGCCCCGTAGAATGTACCGAGTTTAGCCCCATTGGCTGCACAAAGCCCTGTGCCATATTCAAAATATACTTTACTATTATCATATATCTGTACTAATACGGGTTCGTAGGTACGCACCTTTATATCACGGCCTACCTTGGTATTTTTCCCAAATATATCGGTAGCCGAAAGCCCCCAATAGGGCTCATAGCCTATCTTAGGTTGCCCTCCACATAAGGAGGGTGCTATCTGATACTTTTGGGTAATGGTTACCAGTTCGTTACCTAAAAACCCTGTAGGCTTGGTAAGGCTATACATGGGTCTCCCTGCATTTAGAAAGCCTGTAGGGACGGTGCCTGCTGGTGCTAAAGTAACTCCAGTGGGTGGAGTAAAACTTACATGGGTAATCCCTGTAGGATAATCCACAGAAAAGAAAATGGTACGAGTAGCCCCCACCCCAGTATTACGAATGCCAAAGGTAGTGGTATTCTCCCCTATAGGAGCATTGGATACCTGTGTAACTCCTTGTACCGTTACCTCCGGAGGAGTCACTCTATAGGGGTCTGTATCCTTTTCATCCTCTCCATCTCCTATTACAACAGCCTTTACCTTATCGACAAGATTCGCTCCACCTAGAGCAGTTGTTGCTGCTTTGGTAATTTTACGCTTAATGGTAAAGATGACCTCCTTATTAGGAGTCCCTACCATAGTAAAGACAGGCTTACCCAGAGGACTACTCGTTTGGTAAGTCACACTTGTCGCATTAGCCCCTAGCGTCTCTGAGCCTACCACATACTGAATCCCTGTAGGCAGCGTAACGGTTACCTCAGCATCTGTTTTTCCTGGCGGGAGCTTTACCTTAATGGTGAGAGTACCGATTTCAAAATTGGTATTGTTGGCAAACTGTACCTGATCTTCCGCGACGGGGTCATTGACTGCCACTTGAGCCCTGAGTTGCCCGAAAGAAACTAAGAGACTACAAACCAATACATTAAACAAAAATGTTTTTAGCTTTTTCACATCATTCATATGATAAAAGTACTTTAAAAATTTGTCGCGCAAAAGTACTATATTTTTTTGATTTATTTTAAAACACAATAATTTTTTTTCAACAGAAAAGAGTGTTAATTGTTAATTATTAATTTTAAATTATTAATTCAGGTTTTGTAAAGACTATAACTTATTGATTGTCAGAATTATTTCTTTCTTATATCCTGCCTACCTCAAATCCTCCCCCCCTACCCCCCTCCGAAGGAAGGGGGCTAAGAGTGTGAAATCGGAATAATACATTATAAAAGACAGATATTCAGACTTATATATTAAGACTTATACTAAGAATTTATACTGCATAAATGTGCTAATTCCCCCCTCCTTCGGAGGGGCTGGGGGAGGAACTGAGGGGGGCTAAGAGTGTGAAAAATTGGAATATATGTTATAAAAGACAGATAATCAGACTTATACTAAGAATTTACACTGATTAAACTCAATAATTCTCCCCTCAATTCCTCCCCCCTACCCCCCTCCGAAGGAAGGGGGCTAAGAGTGTGAAAAATTGGAATATATGTTACTTAAGTTTCGCAAGTTATTTTTAGGCTATTATTGTAATTATAAACAACTAATAATCAATTATTTGTAAAAACCTCCCCCCCACCCCCCTCCAAAGGGAAAGTCCGCGAGAGCGGAGTATGTGTCTTTAAGGGCGTTGAAATAGCCTAATTTGTTTATCTAATTGGAAAATATTCTTTCTAT
>NZ_ALNN01000032.1:0-3263 GCF_000293175.1 Capnocytophaga sp. CM59 | reverse complement strand
GTCAGTTTTCAGTCTATTGCGACTAATGGCTGATTACTGACATCAGACGTCTGACCACTGAATAACGCTGCAAAATTACAACATTTAGGATAGGAAAGTCAAGAAAAGGAGAGGTGAGAAGTAAGAATTTATACAATAAAAAATAGTGTTAAGTATTTAAGAAAGGGGTTAGGGGTTGGGGGCGTAATAAACACATGTCTCTACAAAGGGTTGGCTATGAGGGTTCTTCATTAGCGTTTCTTTGTAGAGACATGAGTTTGTTGTCTCTTAGAGGATTAAGAGGGTTCTAATTAATCATTAGTAGCATTAATTAACTACTATGTCTTTATTTACATTTTTACTACCTACAAGGGCATAGTATAGGATATAAGCGAGGCCTAGGATCACTACCCAATAGCTCTGTACATAGCCGAAGATATCCGCTACATAGCTCTGAAGAGTGGAGAGAATACCGCCCCCACATACCATAACCATGAAGATACCTGAAGCAGCAGCTGTGTATTTGCCTAAGCCCTCAGTGGCTAAGTTGAAGATACCTCCCCACATCACAGAAGTGCATAGCCCACAGAGGGTTAAGAGCATCACTGTAACAGGTACTTGAGCTAAACCAAAGGATATGTTTTTGTTGAATACAGGCATATTGACCAATATGTCAGTAGGTAAGAATATGGCCAATAGCACAAAGCATAAGCCTAAGGAAGCTACAAAGGAAAGCATGGCCTTGCTGGAGAACTTAGCTCCTAAGGCACCTCCTACAAATCGGCCTACAAACATGAGGAACCAGTAGGTACCTACTACTGAACCCGCTGTAGTGGCATCGATACCTAAGCCGCCGTGCTCTGTTTTGGCAGTCATGAAATAGTTCTCTATTCCAGGAATACCCACTTCCACTCCTACATATACAAAAATGGCTATGATCCCAAAGACAAAGTGTCTGAAAGACATAGCACTATGAGGATCTTTTGCTTTATCCTCTACTTTCTTTACAATATGAGGTTCTGGAATCTGCATCATAGAAAGCACGATAAATACCAAAGCAAAGGTACCCATGGCCAAGTATAAGGCAGGATTGGCCTTGTCAATAGAGGCTTTTTCTATATTTTCCCCTATAAGGTAACCTACAAAGACAGGAACAATTGTACCTCCCATAGAGTTGAGCGCACCACCGAACTGTAGCAGTTGGTTGCCTCGCTTGCCCTCTCCACCTAAGGTGTTGAGCATAGGATTGACCACTACATTGAGCATACACATAGAGAAGCCCGCCACAAAGGCACCTGTGAGATATATGGCAAAACTCTCCATTGCTCCCGATAGGAATATGATACACACCCCTACAAAGCCAACCGTTACGGCCGTCAGTGCTGTTTTCTTATAGCCTATTCGCTGTAGCATCTGACCGGCGGGAATCCCCATAAAAGCATACGCAATGAAGTTGGCCAAGGTTCCCAATTGTGCCTGAAAGTTACTGGCACCGAATTGGCTTTTTACGATGACTCCCATAGGACTCTGTAAGTTGGTAACGAAGGCGATCATAAAGAATAACGCAAACATCATTACAATAGGGAGTAGATAACTTTTGTTTTGCTGATTTTGTTCCATTTTCTCCTTGATTTATTAGGTACAAAGTTATGAAATTATCTCCTAATTTCAAACAAATTGCCTGATTATTTTTTCTTTTGATTAATGACAAATGACTAATGACGAATCTGTAATGATTTGTCATTAGTCACTTGTCGTTAGTCACTCGTCACTCGTTGTTAGTCACTCGTCACTAGTATTTGAGGTACAACCAACCTTTCTTGGTATGGGTTTGCTCGGCTGTATCTTGATACTCTAAGATGTAGTAGTAAGTTCCTTGTGGGAGCTTGCTATCGGCACTTATGGTCGCACGTCCGTTAGAATGTCCGTCAAATGGCTCACTGTTGGTGTAACCGTCCTTTTCATAAACCAATACACCCCAACGGTTGAATATCTTAAGATTATTCTTAGGATACCCCTCAATATGCTCTATCATAAAGCCATCGTTCACTCCGTCACCATTGGCAGAGATACCATTGTGGATCACTATCGGTTTGTCTTCCAATATCACTATCTTCACATTAGCTTCAGCACAGATAGTTGGGTGATCTTTCATACAGAGATTGTATTTCAGAGTGTATTCCCCTGCGGGAGCGCCTTGTGGGATCACTACATTACCATTCTGCTCTATATTAGCGCGTGATCCTTTGTCTTCCAACATAGTGATCTTCACCTTATCCAAGTGTTCTAAGGCATTACCATCGGCATAGCGGTCGTTGTCCAAGACATTTCCTGCGATACCCTCTTTTACAAGCGGGTTGATCGGATTGGCGGTAAAGTCATCATCATTGGCTATCAAAGCAGGCAAGAGCTTAATCACCGCTTCAGCACTCTTACACTCTGTTGATGCTGACTTCTTACAGATTGTATACGTATAGGTATAAACACCGTCTGGGGTGTTGGGCGCTATGGTGATCGTACCATCGTCATTCATGATAAGAGCATTGGTTGGGTTTCTCTCTGCATCCTTAGCCTCGCCTTTGGTCAAGATCACATCGTCTACTGGTGATGGGTTCTTCTTCTTATTGAGTTCGTCATTTGCCAAGACACTTTCGGTTTTGAACTCCTTGGTCTTGTCGTTGGTAATATCAAACTCATCATCCTGAGCGGAGAAGCTCACTACCCTTATGGTTACTGCCGCACTGGCGGTGTTAGAGATATTGGCCTTCTCTGTAATCGTATAGTAATACGTGTAAGTACCCTCTGGTATGTTCTTCTTCACTGAGATACGGCCGTCTTCGTTCATCACCATCTTAGTATCATCAATCACAGGCTTACCATTGGTTTTTGTTATACTTACCTCGGAAGGAGCGATACCCACTCTTTCGCCTATAATATCATTGTTCAAGACACTTGGGGTTAGTGCGCCTTCGGTACCTACTTCCCATACACCATCATCTTTGGCGAAGATATGGGCTTCTATAACTTCAAAGCTTACCTTAGCCGTATCACAGTTGGTAGGTACATCTTTTTGGCATATTGTATACTCGTAGGTGTAAGTACCCTTAGGCATACCGCGTTTTACAGTGATGCTACCGTTAGGATTCATGGTAATACCTTCTGTTATAGCCGCTCCGTCTCGTGTTACAGCCCCTGGAGTCAGTACCACATCACGCTCTGGGGAGAGGTTACCTACGACCCCTTCCATGGTATCTACTCCTGAAGAGAATACCGTTGCTACAGTG
>NZ_ALNN01000031.1:0-98167 GCF_000293175.1 Capnocytophaga sp. CM59 | reverse complement strand
AAAAGATAATAATTATATATATTATCATTTTGTTGTAAATTTATATTTATAAATAATATACGTATATTGTTATTAATTTGATATTTTCTATGGATTAGAAATATATAGGAATCTTGTTTACAGAACTTTGATTAGTTCTTAAGAATATGGTACTTATAAGATGGAAATTTGTAGAATATATCACATGAGGCGCAACTAACTAAATACAGCCCTTAAAGTCGTCTCCTAAGGTAAGGTGTTTTTTAGTAAGCATACAAGCAAATAGGGCACAAATTCAATTATGAAAAATTTATTTTTAATGGTAGCTTTTACATTTACAGCTACAGCAGTTTTCGCACACCAAAAGGAAACAAAGAAAGAGGAAACAAAGCAAGAAGCCAAAAAGGAACAACAGCAAAAAGAACAAAACTCTGATGATTTATATTGTAAAGTTAAGAAAGAGGATGGTTCAGTTGTAGTATGTCTTTTTTGTAATTGTGCAGAAGTAACAAAGGCAGCTTTGTCTGGTCAGTAAAATTATTTAAAGAAATATAGAGATATTGTATAATATCTCTATATTTTAATTATCTAAATTATTTAATTATGAAAAAATTACTAATTCTTTTATTCTTTTTGCCTTTTTCCTTTGTATATGGGCAAGGAAATGATAAGATATTAAAAGTAACTTATATTAGAGGAAATTTTATTTCTCCTGAGGGAGATTTTAAGGTTTATTTATATGCAGATGATAAGAAATCTCAATTTGTTTATCATCAAAAAAAAGGCGTATTTTCTAAAGGAGATTTTGAAATGTCACTTCCATTCTTGAAATACATAAATGACTATGATTTTTTAACACAAGAAGTACAAGATAATAGAGTGTTACAAGATAGTACATTGTTATTTTCCCAATGGAAAAATGATTTGATATGGGAAATCACTGATGAAGAATCAGAATTAGAAGGCTATAAAGTACGAAAAGCAATTGCAACCAATACACTTGAGAAGTATTATGGAAAAAAAGTAATAGCATGGTTCACAACAGATATACCACTACCTTTGGCTCCTGCTCGCTATTATGGTTTGCCTGGACTTGTCGTAAGATTGTATTATCAAAAAGAGAACGAACCTTTTTATACCTTAGATAAGGTAGAATATATCCCAAAAGATAAATATCATTTTGTTCCATTGGATAAGGAAAATTTGGTGGAAAAAGAGGATGTTGTGTACTATTTCCATAAAAATCCCAAAATGATAAAGGAAATTCAAAAAGCTGCCAAAAAGAAAAAGAAATGATTTCAGTCTCTTGTATTTTAATTAGTTAAAAAGAGGAAAGTGCTTATTTCCTCTTTTTTAATTTAAAGTCCTAACGCTCTAATAAAATAATTATGAAAAAATATATCTTTATATTTCTCTCTGTTCTAAGTAGTTATATCGTGAATGCACAGACACAGGTAAAGGGAAAAATCACCGAGGAAGGGAGTGGTACTCCACTTTCCAATGTGATGGTGCTCTTCTACAACGAAACTAATAACAAAATAGAGACCTATACCCAGAGCAACGAGCAAGGGGAATATACCCTTGGGAAGCGCTTTGCCGAGGGGATTTATAAGCTGGAGGCCTCCAAGTTGGGCTATCATAAGGATGCCAAGCGGATCGTGATAGGTACAGAGGCGGATAAGGTGGTAACCTTTGACTTTGTCCTAAAGTCCAAAGTATATGAGGTAGAGGAGGTTACCTTTGAGAAACGCGCGCCTATAGTGGTTAAAAAGGATACCATTATCTATGACATTCCCCACTTTACCGATACCCATGACGAGAGTTTGGAGGAGGTGTTGGCTAAGATTCAGGGCTTTAAGATCTTGCCCAACGGAGAGATAGAAGTCAATGGTAAGAAGATTCGTAAGGTGCTGGTAGATGGCAAGGAGGTATCGGACTTTGGGGCGGCGATGATCACCCGTTCGCTCTCCCCTGAGAAGGTGGAGAAGGTGGAGGTGCGTTTTGATGAAAAAAATGAGAAGCTCAAGGAAAGCCTTTTGGATGCAGAGAACTTCGTGGTACTGGATATTACCCTTAAGAAAAACGTAAAGAGATCTCTCTTTGGCAAGCAGCGGTTTTCGGCAGGCTATCAGCAGCGGCCTAAGATAGGGGGGCTGACCAATCTCTTTTCGCTTAACTCTAAGGCCAATATACAGTTCTTTGCCGAGAATAATAACTTTAATAAGAATGAAATAGACCTCTATGCCATACGCAATATAGGAGAGGAGGCCTTTGCCCGAATCTTCACTACTCCTGTGGATATGGAGGACATCAAAACCAGACAAACCTATCAGGAAGAGACCTTTGGTTTTGAGGATTTTATTACCAATGACAATGCTATTGTAGGGCTGTCCATGAACTTTCCACTGAGCAATACAACTGACCTCTATATAGGGAGCTTTAACAATTATCATTTCTTAGAAAAGGAATATGCCCAACAGAGTTTTTTTGATGGGCAGCAGGTCTATGCACAAGAGCAACAGCACTATAGCAACGAATACAACTCCAAGAACAAAATCCAGCTCAAGCATACCTCTGAGGGCTTGAAGGTGAATGCTGACCTGAACTATGTGTATTTTGACCAAGCCCTACAGGGCGATGTAAGGGACACCTACCAAAACCTTTTTAAAAAGAAGCACTATACGAGCAACTTCTATTTCAACCAACGTATGGAATACAAGCTCAGTGAGGCGTGGGGAGTGTTCTCGGATTTGTCCTTCTCCAAGGAGGATTTTACCATCCATTCGCGGCTCTTCACCAATCACCCTTTGGCGCTTTCTTTCTTTGGTATAGCGGAAGATTTTCGTCAGGAAAACAGAAATGTACAGCGCTTGTTGCAAACAAGGACAGGACTGGTCTACCAATCAGGACTTTTTGGTACTCATACTTTCGGATATAAGTATCATGGCAACAGTCTTGAGAACGAAAAGCTGTCCCAAGTAGCGGCTTTTGCAGCCCAACATAGGAAATACCATAGTGAGAACCGCTCTTTGTTCTATAAGAATGTGTTGTATCTAGGAGATTTTGATCTGCAATTGCAAGGAGAATACACCTCGGCTCGTTTTCCCTATGGTGATGGCAGTGGTTATGGAGAGAAAACCAAGTCATACTTCCAATACAATGCTCATGTGGGGTACAACTTTAGCAGTCGTAGTTCCTTATGGGCAGAAGTCTCTCACCTGTTGGATTACTATCCCTTGCAGAAAGCTACCTTTGGCGATGTACTGCAAGACTACCAAACCATATATAGAACCCAGCAAGGGATACAGCCTTTTTATAACACCTCTTATGCACTGCGCTTCTCCAATAGTTTTTACAATGGAGGAGAGCTATATGTGGCCTATCTGAGGGGGATTTCCAATAATGTAAATAGTCAGTCGTTTAATGACTATTTTATCTTTACCAATGCCAACCAGTTATCGAGCCATTATGACCTGTTTTCTTTCCAATATGAGGGCAAAATCAGCGACTGGAAGCTAAGCTATAGGGCAGAGCCAGAGTTTCTTTTTAATAGTTCAGAATACCTCTATAGGGGAGAGGTTGCTCATACGACCGCTTATCGCTTATTTGCAGGGCTGAAATTCACCTATACGCCCCATGAGCAGGTAAGGTTGTATTACTATCCTAAGTATAGCTATTTTATCTTTGACAACAGTATCTCGCAAGGGCAAGGGAAGTTTGATTTTCTAACGAATAAGTTGGAACTCACCACTTATTTCTTTGATAAAAAGCTATTGGCAGAAGCAGGATTTCAGCAGGTGAATTTCTTTCAAACGCCTACGAGCTTTAACAACCTGACCCTTAGGTTAGTGTATAAGACAAAGAAATACCGCTGGTATATAGAGGGGGACAACCTTTTGGGGTCTAAGTACTTTATGACCCAAGATTTCAACCAGTCGCTGCTAAATGTAGCCAACAATAGGGTTTTTGGCCGCTATCTCAATGTAGGGTTTGAGTTTAAGATTAATTAGTGGTTAGTGGTACTGAATTTTTTTTGAAAAATATTTGTATTTTTAAAAATAAAGTATTACTTTTGTGGCACGTATAAAAATACTAATAAATGAAGAAGTATACAGTAAAACTAATGACTATTGCTGCGTTCGCTTCCCTTTTGGGAGCTTGTGGAGGCAGCGAACCCGAACAAAAAACAACCTCTGTACCTGCTACTGATATTGTAGCAGAAGGAGAGCAAGAAGTAGCCGAGCTTACCTCTCCGCCATATGTACCTAAGCCAGTGGGCACTCGTCCTGCCAAGAAGCTCAAGGTAGATTTGGAAATCATAGAGAAAGAAGGCGAAATCATGGATGGCACCAAGTACCTATTCTGGACTTTCGGGGGTACTGTACCAGGTAGCTTTATCCGTACTCGTGTGGGAGATGAGGTAGAATTTACCCTCAAGAACCATCAGGACAACAAGCTCCCTCACAATATAGATCTACATGCCGTAACAGGCCCAGGAGGAGGTGCGGCAGCCAGCTTAGTGGCGCCAGGGCAACAGCGTACTTTTAGCTTTAAGTGTCTTAACCCAGGGCTTTATGTATATCACTGTGCGCAAGCACCTGTGCCTATGCATATTGCCAATGGTATGTACGGGCTTATCTTGGTAGAACCAGAAGGCGGACTTCCTCCAGTGGATAAGGAATACTACGTGATGCAAGGAGACTTCTATACTGATGGAGCTTATGGAGCAGGTGGTACTCAGGCTTTTAACCAAGAAAAAGCCTTGATGGAAAATCCTGATTATATCGTATTCAACGGTAAGGTAGGTTCGCTTACCCAAGATGGCGCCCTAACAGCTAACCCAGGGGAAACCGTGCGCTTATTCGTAGGAAATGGAGGGCCTAACAAGGTATCTTCTTTCCACGTAATTGGGGAAATCTTTGACCGCGTACATGTAGAAGGGGGTAGCCTTATGAATGAAAACGTACAAACTACCCTTATCCCAGCAGGGGGAGCTGCTATTGTAGAGTTCAAGGTAGATGTACCAGGCTCTTATGTACTAGTAGATCACTCTATCTTCCGTGCGTTCAACAAGGGAGCTTTGGGACTTTTGGTAGCCAAAGGAGAAGAGAACCGCAAGATATATGCTAAGAATGAACCTACTCCTTATGTGTCTGATCTAAAGATTTCTACCACTCCTAAGGACGATGCGATTGTTAATAAAACCAAAGAGCAACAAATCGCTGACGGTAAGGTAATATATACTAAGACCTGTGTGGCTTGTCACCAAGCACAAGGACAAGGTATGGAAGGAGCATTCCCTCCACTAGCCAAATCCGACTTCCTTAATGCCGATGTAGATAGAGCTATAGATATCGTACTACACGGAAAACAAGGAGAGGTTACCGTAAATGGAAAGAAATACAACAGTGTGATGACTCCTCAGCCACTTTCTGTACAGGAAGTAGCTGACGTGCTTACCTATGTATATAATACTTGGGATAATAGCAAGAAAGTCGTTACACCTGAAATGGTTCAGAAAATCAAAAAATAATCCAAGTGATAAGGGCGCACTTTTGCGCCCTTATTTTTTAATCTTATAACTTATGAAAAAACTATTGAGCATTACCTCCTTTCTTTTCTTTCTACAAGCTATGGCACAGTCGCCTACAGCTATGGTAGAGATCAAAGGGGGAACTTATATTCCTATGTATGGAGTTAAAGAAAAACAAAAGGAGACCAAGCCCGTGAAAGTCAAGTCTTTTCTCTTGGACGTATATCCTGTTACCAATGCCCAGTATAGGGATTTCTTGGAGAAGAACCCACAGTGGCAGCGCTCTAAGATCAAGGGTATCTATGCACAAAAGAGCTACCTCTCGGCATGGAAAGGGGACTTGGATTTTTCTCCTTTGGATCCAGAGGCACCTATTACCAATGTTTCTTGGTTTGCTGCTAAGAAGTATTGTGAGTGTCAGGGCAAGCGTCTCCCTACTACCGATGAATGGGAGTATGTAGCCCAAGCCGATGAGACTTCTATCAATGCACGAGAGAAGAAAAGCTATTCGGACTATATTACCAACTGGCTACAAACCCCCAGAACCTATGAGAACAAGATAGGTAGTACCAAGAAAAACTATTGGGGCGTATATGATATGTATGGCCTTGTATGGGAATGGGTCAGCGACTTCAATAGTGTATTCTTCTCAGGAGAAGCCCGTAAGGACAATTTTGGGGACGATGGTCTTTTCTGTGGGGGCAGTGCGCTGAACGCCTCTGACCTAACGAATTATGGGGCTTTTATGCGCTATTCCCTCCGTGGTAGCCTCAAGGCAAGCTATACCACTAAAAATCTGGGCTTTAGATGCGCGAAGGATAAGTAGCCAGAAGTCAGTAGTCAGAGGTCAGAGGTCAGTAGTCAGAGGTCAGTAGTCAGAAGTCAGAAGTCAGTTCAAACGACTAACCACTAATCACTAATCACTAAGAACTAACCACTAATCACTAATCACTAACCACTAATCACTAATCACTAACCACTAATCACTAAGAACTAACAACTAATAATGCAATTATGAAAAGGTTTTTTATTATGGCTTTAGGGGTGTTATTACTCCAAAGCTGCAAGAACAACACAACAGAATCTTCAGCAAAGGCAGAGGATCTCAATGAGTCAGCAATGACAACGCCTGCTGAAGGACAGCAGACAGAAAGTGCCAAACCTACCGAGATTTCGGATATTTCTATCTACAACTTGCCAGAGACATGGACAACCCAAAATGGCAATGATGTGCAATGGAAAGATTTCAAAGGGAATGTACTGGTGGTGGTGATGATCTACACCTCCTGCAAGGCAGCTTGCCCTATACTGATTGCTGATATGCGCGATATACGCAAAACGGTAGATGCCTCCGATATGCCTCATAAGAAAAAGGTGAAGTATATCTTGGTCAGCATAGACCCTAAGGTAGATACTCCTGAACACCTTAAGAAATTTGCCCAAGAAAGCGGTATGGATGATGACCAATGGGTATTTTTACGCTCCGATGAAGAGAAAACCCGTGAGTTTGCCGCTGTATTGGCAGTAAATTACAAGCAAATCTCTCCTGTGGATTTCTCCCACTCCAACATTATCAGTGTGTTCAATGCCGACGGTGAACTTGCTGCCCAACAAGAAGGGTTGGGTATAGACCGCACTAGCATTGTGCAGGAAATCAGAAAACAATTAGAGAAAGTAAAAGAATAACAAATAACTATTTTACGGGTGAAAAAATCAATCATTAACCTTAACCATTAATCATTATTTTTCGTAATTTTGCCCGCTTAAAAAAAATGTAATGGACTACGTAAGTGTTTTTGAAATGCTTAAGATAGGAGTAGGCCCTTCCAGTTCGCACACCTTGGGACCATGGCGTGCCGCGGAGGCCTTCCTAAAAGAACTCAGGGAAAAACAACTATTGGAAAAAGTACAAAAGGTGCGCGTGGATCTCTACGGTTCGCTTTCCCTTACAGGAAAAGGACATGCTACTGACCTTGCGGCTATGCTAGGCTTGAGTGGTACCGATCCAGAGTATATTCCTATAGATAGTATCTCAACTATTATTGAGGCTATTAATAAAGATAAAAAATTGCACTTGGCAGGAGCTTTCTATATAGATTTTGATCCTGCAACTCAGGTGGTATTCAATAAGAAATTTCTTCCTTTTCATGCCAATGGTATTACCTTCACAGCAGAAGGAATGGGGATGGATACCTATGCTTCTACCTTTTACTCTATAGGAGGCGGCTTCATTGTCAAGGAAAAGACAGAAGAAGACAAGGGGCAGAATGAGAGACAAATCCAGCACTTCTCTTATGAATTTGAGTCGGCTAAGGAGCTTTTAGCCCATTGCCAGCGTGAGGGAAAGAAGATTTCCGAAATTATCTTTGAAGACGAGAAGGTCTTGCGCGACGAGGCTAAGATTCATTCAGAGCTACTAAGGGTATGGCATACCATGGAAGAATGCGCCTATATAGGTTGCCATACTGAGGGCGTTCTTCCAGGAGGGCTCAATGTAAGGCGCAGGGCTTATGATATCCACAAGAAACTCTTAGGAGACACCCCCCCATATGAGGGCTTGGATGCTTGGCTTGCGGCTATTAGGAACAAGAAGGTGGAGTTCCGCGAAATACTCAAGTGGGTAACTTGTTTCTCCTTGGCCGTTAATGAGGTCAATGCCTCCTTAGGACGTGTGGTAACTGCCCCTACCAACGGTAGTTCTGGGGTGATACCTGCTGTATTGCTCTATTACTTAGCTATAGATAATCACCAAGGAGGAGACAAGCAGATAGAACAGTTCTTGCTCACGGCAGGGATCATAGGTAGCCTTTTCAAGAAAGGAGCCACTATCTCGGCTGCTATGGGTGGTTGTCAGGCTGAAATAGGCGTCTCCTCGGCTATGGCAGCAGCAGGCTTGTGCGAACTCTGGGGCGGTACGCCCGAACAGGTGATGATTGCTGCGGAGATCGCTATGGAGCACCACTTAGGCCTTACTTGTGACCCTATAGGCGGCTTAGTGCAAATCCCTTGTATAGAACGCAATGCTATGGGAGCAGTAAAGGCAATCAATGCGGCTGAACTCGCCCTTGAGACCGATCCTAAGAATGCAAAAGTACCTTTGGATAAGGTGATTCAGACCATGTGGCAGACTGCTCAAGACATGAATACCAAGTACAAAGAAACCTCCGAGGCAGGCCTTGCGGTAGCCGTAAGTATAGCCGATTGCTAAGATGACCAAAAGAGAGAAAGTACGTTTTATCATGGAGAAGCTCGATGAGCTTTTTCCCGATCCGCCTGTTCCCTTAAATCACAAAGACCCTTATACGCTGCTTATAGCCGTAATCCTCTCAGCCCAATGTACTGATGCGCGGGTGAACCAGATTACCCCCTTGCTCTTTGCCAAAGCCGATAACCCTTATGATATGGTCAAGCTCAGCGAAGAGCAGATACGAGAGATTATAAAGCCTGTGGGACTTTCTCCTATGAAAGCACATGGGATCTATCATCTTTCTCATATTCTTATAGAGAAGTATGAGGGACAGGTTCCCCAGTCCTTTGAAGCCTTGGAAGCTCTTCCTTCGGTGGGGCATAAAACAGCTAGTGTGGTGATGAGTACCGCCTTTGGAGTGCCTGCTTTCCCTGTAGATACACATATACATCGTATGCTCTTTCGCTGGGGACTCTCCGATGGTTCATCGGTTGTACAAAGCGAAAAAGATGCTAAAAAGGCCTTTCCTAAGGGCAAATGGAACAAACTCCACTTGCAAATCATCTACTACGCTAGGGAGTATTCCCCAGCTCGTGCCTGGGATCTTGACAAAGATGTAATCACGAAAATAGTGACTAATGACAAGTGACAAGTGATAAGTGACGAGAGACAAGTGACAAATGACAAATGACAAGTGACTAATGACAAGTGACTAATGACAAATGACTAATGACAAATGACAAGTGATTAATGACTAGTGACAAGTAAAGAGTGATGAATAAAAGAAAGGAGGCTATCCAAAATGGGTAGCCTCCTTTTATTTATTAATGAATGTGACTTATTAGGATTAGTTGTTATTAGCTATTCACTATTCATTGTCACTAGTCACTAGTCACTAGTCGTTAGTCACTAGTCGTTAGTCACTAGTCATTAGTCGTTAGTCACTATTTTTTGTATTCCTCGCGGAGTTTCTTAGCGGTTTCCACCATAGCGGTTAGCGCTAATTTGGTTTCTTCCCAGTGGCGTGTTTTAAGACCACAGTCAGGGTTCACCCAAAGGTTACGGAAAGGTACTACCGCGATGGCTTTCTTCATCAAGTGATAGATTTCATCCTTAGAAGGTACACGAGGGGAGTGGATGTCGTATACTCCAGGGCCTATTTCGTTAGGATATTTGAAGTCAGCAAATACATCCAAGAGTTCCATTTGTGAGCGAGAGCACTCTATGGTGATCACATCGGCGTCCATATCGGCTATAGCCTCGATCATATCGTTGAACTCAGAGTAGCACATGTGGGTATGGATCTGGGTTTGGTCTTCCACGCCAGAGGCAGAGATACGGAAAGCCTTGATAGCCCAGTCAAAATACGCCTGCCAGTCAGCCTTGCGCAATGGTAAGCCCTCACGGATAGCAGGCTCGTCGATTTGGATAACTTTGATACCTGCTTTTTCAAGATCCACTACTTCATCACGAATAGCAAGAGCTATCTGGGTAGCTGTTTCAGAACGAGGTTGGTCATCACGAACGAAAGACCACTGTAGGATAGTTACAGGCCCAGTGAGCATACCCTTTACAGGGAGCTTAGTGAGGGACTGTGCGAACTTACTCCAGCGAACAGTCATAGGTTTAGGGCGAGATACATCTCCGTAGATGATGGGAGGTTTCACGCAGCGAGAACCGTAGCTCTGTACCCAACCAAATTTGGAGAAGGTATAGCCGCTGAGAAGTTCTCCGAAGTATTCTACCATGTCGTTACGCTCGAACTCACCATGTACCAGTACATCAATACCTGTTTGTTCTTGCCAACGGATAGATTCTTCAATTTCTTTTTCCAACTTCTTATCATATTCCGCTTGAGATAGGGTACCTTTGTTAAAGGAAGCTCTCCAAGAACGTACCTCAGGTGTCTGAGGGAAAGAACCAATGGTAGTGGTAGGGAATAGCGGTAAGTGTAGCGCTTCTTCTTGTACCTTTTGGCGGATAGCAAAAGCACTCTTGCGCTGGCTATCCTTATCGGTGATAGCCTTGACGCGAGCCTTTACTTCAGGATTGTGGATAAGGGTAGAAGTCTTGCGGTTTTGGGCAGCCTTCTTGTTTTCTTCAAAGATAGCTTTTACCTCAGGGCTAAGGTCATGGCCTAAAGCAAGCGTCTTGAGGGTAGCGATTTCTTTTACTTTTTGTTTGGCAAAAGCCAGCCATTGCTTGATCTCAGGAGTAAGTACCTTTTCGTTGTTCTCAAGCTCCAAGTTACAAGGAGAGTGCAACAAGGAAGAGGAAGAGGCAATGTATATGCGGTCGCTGCTGATCACTTCTTTTACCTTTTCAATGAGGGCAAGGGAGTGTTCAAAGTTGTTTTTCCAAATGTTACGACCATCTACAATACCCAAGGAGAGTTTTTTATCCTTAGGAAGCACCTTTAGTACACTATCAAGCTGAGCAGCAGCACGTACTAGATCAATGTGTAGCACATCAAAAGGAAGTGATACAGCTAGTTCTGTATTGTTTTCCAAAGCACCGAAGTAAGTGGTAAGGATGAATTCGGTGTTAGGGAACTGCGCCTTAAGGGCAGTATACACCTTTTTGTAAGCTTCAGCAGCTCCTTGAGGAAGGTCAAGCACTAGGTAAGGCTCATCTATCTGGATGGTCTTAGCACCTGCCTCTACTAGGCTTTTTACAAGCTCTATATATACAGGAAGTAGGCGGTCAGCTAGTTCCAAACGGTGGAAGCCCGCTTCTTTTTCTTTACCTAAGAGTAAGTAGGTGATAATTCCAAGGAGTACAGGTTTGGTTTCAAACCCATGTTTTTTAGCTAAGTTGTATTCTTGTAGAGGTTTATTTACCTTAATAGAAAAGGCTTGGTTTTTAGTAAATTCAGGAACGATATAGTGGTAATTGGTATCGAACCATTTGGTCATTTCGGAGGCAGTCACATCGATGCCGTCTTTTTGGTAGCCACGAGCGATAGCAAAGTATTGTTTTAGCTCGGAGAGGCTTTGTGTAGGGGCAAAGCGTTCAGGAATTGCATTGATAGTAAAGGAGAAGTCCAATACTTGGTCATACAATGAAAAGTCATTAGAAGGAATCAGGTCAATGCCAGCTTCTTTTTGCAGTGTCCAGTTATGTACACGGATGTTCTCCGCTACGGCCAGCAGCTCTTCTTCACTGAGGTTTCCCTCCCAAAAGGCTTCGTTGGCTTTTTTCAGTTCGCGCTTCTCACCGATACGCGGATAGCCTAACACATTTGTTTTCATATTCACTTAATTTATTTCTTATGAGACTTAAAATAATTTCTTTTTACTTTCAGGGTGCAAAGATATAATATAATATTCTAACAACCAAATTTTTTTCAAAAAAAAATTCTGATGCACATGAAAAGTTTTATTTTTCAAGCGGCACAAAATAATTTATGAACAGGTTAGTAAAGTTTTCAACAATTAATGTGGATAAATAGCCTTTAAGATTAACAAATTATTATGTATAAGGTGGCGAAAAATGACTAAATTTGCGACATAGAACAACAATATAATACTACTTAATAAGATGAATAAAGTCAAGTATTGGCTGAGTTTGTTAGTCTTTTTTATTATGACAACGCTCTCAGCACAGACCATTATAGGTACAGTTATAGATGAGGAACTAAAGGAGCCTCTGTTGGGAGCCAATGTGCTCATAAAGGGCAGCACTCATGGAGCTTCTACTGATAATAAAGGGCATTTTACCCTTAAGACTACCCAAAAGAAGGGCGTATTGGAGGTTTCTTTTATTGGTTTCAAGACCAAAGAGGTGCCATTTACTATTGTCAAAGGCAAGGCAACGCTCCAGATTGTCCTACAGCCCGATGCTGAGGAGCTTACTGGGATAGTGATCACAGGCAATACACTCTTGGACATAGCCAAAGAGCGCAAGACACCAGTGGCTGTTTCTACCATACGGGCGGCTGAGATTGTGAACAAATTGGGTAACCAAGAGTTTCCTGAGCTACTCAAGAAAACCCCTTCGGTATATGCTACCAAGTCCGGTGGGGGGTATGGAGATTCCAAGATTAACATTCGCGGTTTCGGTAATGAAAATATAGCGGTGATGATCAACGGGATGCCTATTAATGATATGGAGAATGGTAGGGTGTATTGGAGTAACTGGGCAGGAATATCTGATGTTACTTCCTCCATGCAGGTACAGAGAGGATTGGGAGCCTCCAAGATTGCCATTGCTTCGGTAGGGGGTACCATAAATATAGTAACCCGTGCGGCAGATATGACAGAGGGCGGATTGGTATCGGCTACTTTGGCAAATGATGGCTTCTACAAGGGATTGGCCGCTTATAACACAGGAAAGCAGAAGAATGGTTTTTCCGCTTCTGTATTGCTTAGCCGTACGGCAGGGGCTACTTATGTAGATAGCTCTGAGTTTGAGGCTTACAATTACTTCTTGGCATTGGGGTATTCGCCTAATGAGAAGCATGCACTTCAGTTCATGTTCACAGGGGCGCCCCAATGGCACAACCAGCGCAGCAATTACATCTCTATCCAAGATTACTTAAAATATGGATCCGATGGTGAGCCTAATCGCCGTTATAACTCCGATTGGGGAAGCTATAAAGGAAAAGCGTTCAACTTCCGTCACAATGTGTATCACAAGCCAGTGATGATGCTCAACTGGGATTGGACAATTGATGACCATTCTACTTTGAGCACCGTAGCCTATGCCTCTTTCGGGCGTGGGGCAGGTACTCGTGATGTAGGAGCGGCTTGGACAGGTGGTTTTGGTAGAGATGGGCGTCCTATTTCCTTGTATGCCGATAATTTTAGAACCAGCGATGGGCAGATAGACTTGGAACGTATTGTCAATTATAACCGTGGAGAGGACGTTTCTGTTCCTGGTCAGCCGGTGGCTACTCATGGGACACCTTATGTAGCCAATGCAAGAAGGAATGTTACCAATCCTAATAACAATAGAGACTATGGTATAACTGAAGGGTTTGCTCGTAAGGCAGCAGTGAACTCCCACAACTGGTTTGGCTTTTTGACCAATTTTAGTCATAAACTCTCTGACAAACTTTCCTTTAGTGTGGGGCTTGATGGCCGTTATTACAAAGGCTACCACTATGAAGTCCCCAGTAACCTCTTAGGTACAGAGTTCTATTCCGATGGTTCTAATAGAAACCTATCCCAGCCACGTAATATCACCTATACCATCTCAGATAGACCCAGTTTCAATCCTTTTGGAGGTAGTATAGACCCCTTAGAAGCACAAATCACTTATAGAAATGATGGAAATGTACGCTGGATGGGTGCTTTTGGTCAAGTGGAATATACCGACGATAAACTCTCTGCCTTTGTACAATGGTCAAGCTCTATACAGTCTTTCCAGCGTATAGACCTCTTTACAAAACCTGGTACCCTTGCTCTTAAGGGGCGACCAGAGACCGCTATGCCAGAGACCACTTCCTATAAGGGAATCCCAGGTTACAATATGAAGGGAGGGGCTAACTATAACATAGACAAACACCACAATGTATTTGTCAATATAGGTTATTACTCTCGTCAGCCTTTCTTTGATGCGGTGTATCCTAATTACAAAAACTTCCTTAATACAGGGCTGACCAATGAAAAGATCTTGGGATTGGAATTAGGCTATGGCTTTAAGATGGAAAACTTAACTGCTAATGTAAACCTATATCGTACCACTTGGAAAGACCGCTATATCCGACGCGATAGTCAATGGGATGGAAACACTCAGTATTTTGTAGAGCTACACGGAGTGGGGGAAGTGCACCAAGGAATAGAGCTAGATGCTTCTTATCGTATGAATGACTATTTGAAGTTTGTAGGTATGTTCTCTGCAGGAGATTGGTATTATGAAGGTAAGACAAATGTACGTACTTTCCTTTCTGCAGATAATAGCGAATATATACTTACAGGTAAGCGTTCGCCTGAGTTTGACCTTAACTTAGATAATATCAAAGTAGGGGAGTCGGCGCATATGACCGCTAGCCTAGGGGTGGATGTGACCCCTATTGAGAACCTCAACATAGATCTAAGTTGGCACTATGTCAATAACCTCTATGCGAGAATGGATATTACCGCTATGGTTAATAATCCTAACCTTAATAGCCTTAAGCTCCCAGATTATAGCCTTTTTGAAGGAGGGGTTTCTTACAAATATCCTTTTGGAAAGAGACAAGCCATTACTGTCTTGGCCAATGTGAATAATATCTTGGATACTACTTATATAGCGGAATCCACTACTAACCAAGCCATAGACAACAAAACCACTGATACCTACAAAGGTATAGATGTGAGAAATAGAGTCTTCTTTGGTTTTGGACGTACTTGGAATGTCGGACTGAAGTATCAGTTCTAAAAGGTATAAACATTAAAAAACTACCTCCCGAAAGAGGTAGTTTTTTTATTGACCATGGAAAGAATTTAACTAAACCAAGATTTTATTTTGCCCCAAAGTCCTTTGGGAAGTATATCAATTCCTAAGCCAAAGTTACTATCACCTATGCGATTGTAATCGTCCTTAAGCTCTTGGATTCTACTAAGGGTAATCTCTATATTGGTCAGCGGATTGTAGGAAATTTCTACTTTTCCAAAGGTTTTCCCAATGGTTTTCTTACTTGTGTAAGCAAAAAAATCATTACAGATATCCAATTCTTGAGTGGTGTATTTCTCTTTGGTATCAATAGGCTTATCCGCATATAGCTCTATGATATAGTGTTCGCTGTCATAGTTATGCCAATAGCTGCTATCCTTATGGCGGAAATCAAGTAAGTCTTTCTTGAGTACCGAATGATCAAAGTACATGAGAAACTCTCGTCCTTCCTTGTTAGTAAAGTAAGGTTTTAGAATAGTGGCCTCGTAGGCAATGGTCAGTTCGTTTTCTTCTTTGTCGTCCTTTTCTATCTTGATACTGGCATCCTTGAAAATCTCACGGATGTCTTGTTCGCTTCTATCGTTGATATAATTGAGGTTATAGAAGAGGAAGCGGTTCCAGCCGTCAATGAGTTCTTTCTTGTTGGTCTGCTTGAAATAATTGCGCATATTGTTGGCGCGGTTGTAGCGATAGGTGGTATTGAGACTTATTTTTCCTTTATCACCATTTACTACGACCTTTACATGTTCGTCAATACAAGGTAGGTCAAAGAAAGTAGCTGCTCGTACTTGGAGGCTTGCATTTTCCTTGATTTCCATGTAGTGGCAGAAGCTTAGCACGGTGCGTTTCTCCAAGCGGCCAAATTCGTTGCGAGAGGTAGCATCTATGAAATAATCCTTGGCATGGTGGTTTATTTTTACGATAACATGATTGAATGATAGCAACGAAGGTAGGTAATACTTCAGGTAAAAATCTGCATTGTAATTGACAAGCACGATAGAGGAATCTACCTCCAAGTAATCAAGTATTGTCTTGAGCAGTACACATTTTGCCTTGCAATCGCCCTGCTTGTTTTGAAAGGTGATAGCAGGCTCTTGAGGCTTATGTCCGTTCATCTCATCCGCATTGTAAGTATAATAGATGTTGTTCTGTACGTACTCAATGGCGAACTGCATCTGTTCGTCTAAGGAAGGTAGTTGGTCTAACTTCTCTACCAGCTCAGGGGCAAAGGCTCTGAGGTCGGACTGTTTCAGTACGTCCTCATACAAGGGATAGATGTAGTTGGAGAGCTCTTTCCAAGTGCTTTCGGTAGCGAAATCAATGAAAGGGAAGATCTCCCGATTGGGATCCACGGGATTGATATAGTTGGTGTGTTCTATCTCAAACACCCCACCTTTTTCCAAGTACTCAACGGGCTGCTCTATGGCATTTCCTTCACTATCGCGGAAGAAAAAGCGCTTATAGGCCACTTTTTTCTCTCGGTTATTGATAAATTTGTAATGGTACTTTCCATACGCCCAATAAGTATCGGGGGTCAGGTAGATATGCTTTACAAAATCACGGCGTACAAACTCTTTTTCAGAAAACACCTTGGTACGGGTGTCCTCCAAGATAAGAATGTCATAGAGGCGTAGATCGCGGATAGAAACGTTGATTTTCTTAGATTTGCTAAGAATACCTCCGTTGCTATTGTTTTCATTGTCAAGTACTTTGATATTGGTATCGGGGAGCTTATCTATATACTCGCCCTCACGGATCACCGCAATACGATGGATCTCATAGCACTCGTTTTCCTCCAAGACCATATCGTTCATGGAGGCACGTTCCAGGTTCTCAGGTTGGGTAAGGGTATAAGCCATTAGGGCATAGTCTGCATTTTGCTGGTCATCTACATAATAATACTTATTGAGTAGATAGCAGAAATCCCTTCCCTCCTCAATTTGTTCTGTAGCGAAAGGAGAATCTTCGCACAGCTTGATGAGCTGTTCGTCGGTTAAGGTATCCGCCCATTGTGGAGCGGCTTGTATTTTATACCCTTGTTCTATTTCCATATTTTAGTCTTTTATGTTTTAGTTTATTAAGTGTAGAAACATAATGTTTCAGTAGTTTGTCAGTCTTTTTTTAGCTCGGCAATGGTTTTCTCAGGATCAGAGGCAGAGAAAACAAAATTTCCTGCCACCAATACATCGGCACCAGCGCTTACCAATTTGGGAGCATTTTTGGCATTGACCCCACCGTCTACCTCTATCAAAGTTTTGGCATGAGATTTGAGGATCAACTCCTTAGCTTGAGATACTTTTTTGTAGGTGTTTTCTATAAAAGATTGCCCACCAAAACCAGGGTTAACACTCATGATAAGCAGCAAATCCACCTCAGTGATAATATCCTCCAGTACATGGATAGGAGTATGAGGATTCAGGGCGACTCCTGCGAGTATGCCCTCATGCTTTATAGCTTGAAGGGTACGATGCAAGTGGGTACAAGCCTCGTAATGTACCGAGAGGGTATAGCTACCCAAGCGAGCAAATTCGGAAATATATCGGTCAGGATCCACAATCATCAAGTGTACATCCAAGGGTTTTTGAGCATGTGCTTTGATGGCCTTGACCACAGGCATCCCATAGGAGATGTTGGGCACAAAAAGCCCATCCATAATATCTATATGGAACCAATCGGCTTGGCTACGGTTGACCATCTCAATGTCTCTCTGTAAGTTGGCAAAATCTGCCGCTAATAAGGAAGGTGCAATAAGCATAATGAAAAATAATAGCTGTATTTCTAGCTACAAAGATACGTTTTTTTTTAAGGAAACAAAATAAAAATGGAAAAATGTCGTATATACTCAACTGACATTTTTTCTTTAAGACACTGTCAGCGAATCTGACACTTTTCATGACAAACACAAGGAAAATGAATTATAAAGAGGAAGTTAGGGTTAAATGTAGTTATATTATAAGGTTTGTAAGTTAAATGTAGCTAACAAACTATAATTTGGAATGGTTTTTGTTAATTACACTTCTCTAGTGACTAACCACTAATCCTTGACAACTAATAACTGACAACTAACAATTAACAATTAACAATTGATCACTATAAATGAGACAGCTTAAAATCACCAAGCAGGTTACCAATAGAGAGACAGCCTCTTTGGATAAGTACTTACAAGAGATTGGTAAGGTAGATTTGATTTCTGCCGATGAGGAAGTGGAGCTTGCCCAACGTATTAAGGCAGGAGATAAGATCGCTCTTGAACGCCTAACTAAGGCCAACTTGCGCTTTGTGGTCTCTGTAGCCAAGCAATACCAAAACCAAGGACTTACCTTGCCTGACCTTATCAATGAGGGGAATATGGGACTAATTAAGGCTGCCCAACGCTTTGATGAGACACGTGGGTTCAAGTTCATCTCCTATGCGGTATGGTGGATTCGCCAGTCTATCTTGCAGGCCTTGGCAGAACAGTCGCGTATTGTGCGCTTGCCGCTGAACAAAATAGGCTCTATCAATAAGATTAATAAGACTTATGCCTATTTGGAACAGACCCATGAGCGTGTGCCTTCGGCTGAGGAAATTGCAAAGGAACTGGATATGTCGGTCAATGATGTAAAAGAATCCATGAAGAATTCGGGTAGACATATTTCCATGGATGCCCCCTTGGTAGAAGGGGAGGACTCCAACCTATACGATGTCTTGCGCAGTGGGGAGTCACCTAATCCTGATAAGGAACTCATGCACGAATCGCTCAAAACAGAGATAGAACGCGCCTTAGAAACCCTCACCCCACGTGAGGCCGATGTGATACGTCTCTACTTTGGGCTTGGGGAAAACTACCCTATGACCCTTGAGGAAATTGGAGAGACTTTCGAGCTGACCCGCGAACGCGTACGACAAATTAAGGAGAAGGCTATTCGCCGACTTAAGCACACTTCAAGAAGTAAAATCCTTAAAACTTATTTAGGATAATACCAATAGGGGTTAGCAGTTGTCTAACCCCTAAAATCTGTCTTCTAAAGAATGAAAAAAGAAAAGAAACCTCTCTTATTAGAAAATATTACCATAACCGATGCTGGGGCAAAAGGCAAAAGCATCGCGCACGCCCCCGATGGGCGTGTTATCTTTGTTGAAAATGCTGTTCCTGAAGATGTGGTGGATATACAAGTTACCAAGAAAAAAAAGGCTTTCTATGAGGGAATAGCGGTAAAGTTTCACCAGTATTCACCACAGAGGGAGACGCCTGTATGCGAACACTTTACCTATTGTGGGGGCTGTCAGTGGCAGCATATGAACTACCAGAGCCAACTCTTCTATAAGCAGCAAGAGGTGGTCAATAACCTCAAGCGCTTGGGAGGAATAGTCCCAGAGGAGACCTTGCCTATTTTGGGCTGTGAGAAACCGTATTTCTACCGCAATAAAATAGAATTCTCCTTTAGCGAGACCCGCTGGCTTACCCCCGAAGAGATAGCTTCCAAAGAGACCATAGACAGTCGCAATGGCTTGGGCTTTCATATAGCAGGGGCGTGGGACAAGGTATTGGATATTCATAAGTGTCACCTCCAGCAAGATCCGTCCAATGCTATTCGCAATACGCTGAAGGCATACGCGCTCTCCCAAGGGTATACCTTCTACAATCCTAGAACCCATACAGGTTGGTTGCGTACTATTATGATACGTATTACTTCCCTAGGCGAGCTGATGGTTGTCATTCAGTTCTTAGAGGAGCAGCAACATGAGCGAGAGCAGCTCTTGGATTATCTTTTGGCACAATTTCCTCAAATTACCTCCCTACAATATATCATCAATAATAAGCCCAATGATACTATTTATGACCAAGAGGTGATATGTTACCATGGGCGAGACTTCATCTATGAGCAGATGGAAGGCTTACGGTTTAAGATCAATGCCAAGTCGTTCTTCCAAACCAATTCCACTCAGGCCTATGAGCTTTATAAGGTTACCCGTGATTTTGCTGCCCTAACAGGTGAAGAGCTCGTCTATGACCTCTATACAGGGACAGGCACCATTGCCCAATTTGTTGCTCGAAAAGCTAAAAAAGTCATAGGGGTAGAGGCCGTACCTGAAGCTATAGCCGATGCCAAGGAGAATGCGCGTAACAACCAGATAGACAATGTGGAATTTTTCGTAGGAGATATGAAAAATATCTTCAATGAAGAGTTTATCGCCACTCATGGCACTCCCGATGTGATTATTACCGATCCTCCTCGCGATGGTATGCACAAGGACGTGGTAGCTCAGATTCTCAGGATCGCTCCCCAGCGGGTGGTCTATGTCAGCTGTAACAGTGCTACCCAAGCCAGAGACTTGGCACTGATGGCACCTATGTACAGAGTGGTCAAGATACGCCCAGTGGATATGTTTCCCCAGACCTATCATATTGAAAATGTAGCACTATTGCAACTGAGGGAGGACTTATAGTTCATTTTTGATAGCCACTAATTGTTCCTTGATAGCCTTGAGTTTGTCTATGATTTCAACGGTGGAGAGCAGTTGCTTGGGTTGTCTTTTGAGTTTTGCTTTAGCACCCTCCAGCGTATAGCCTTCTTCTTCTACTAGGTGATAAACCAAGCGGAAATTTTCTATATCTTTTTGGGTATAGCGTCGGGTGCCCGATAGGCTTTTGCAGGGGGAAAGAAAGTCAAATTCTTTCTCCCAAAAGCGAATTTTCGAGGTATTCACCCCAAAGGCTTCGGCCAGTTCTCCTATAGAATAGTAGCGCTTTTGGTTAGGGATTTCCATTAGTCTAAGGATTGGTTACCTTGGTTAGATTTCTTAAGCATTTCGGCATATTCCTCGGCAGAGAGGCTGCCATAGTAGAAGTTGATAGGGTTGAGGTGTTCGCCGTTTTTCTTTACCTCGTAGTGCAAGTGAGGCGCTTCGGAGCGGCCTGTACTACCTACAAAGCCGATCACATCACCACGTTTTACCTTTTGTCCTGGGCGTACATTGTATTGGCTGAGGTGTCCATAGAGCGTTTCGTAGCCATAGCCATGGTCTATACGTATATGCTCTCCATAACCAGAGGAATTGTTATCAGCACGGGTAACCACTCCATCGCCAGTGGCATAGACAGAAGTGCCTGTAGGGGCGGAGAAGTCCATACCATAGTGGAATTTTCTAACCTTTGTGAAAGGGTCGGTACGGAAACCATAGCCCGATGCCATACGCTTGAGGTCTTTGTTCTGAACGGGCTGAATAGCAGGAAGGGATTGTAGGAGTTTTTCTTTCTCCTTGGCCAAGGCTGCAATATCGTCCAAGGATTTGGATTGTATAGCCAGCTGTTTCTCTAGGGTTTCCAAGCGCTTAGTCATATCGATAAGCAACGTAGAGTTGGTGTATTTTTCTAAATCTTCATATCGGTTCACCCCTCCGAAGCCACTTTTTCGCTGAGCGTCGGGGATAGGTGCCATTTCAAAATAAGTACGGTAAAGCGTATTGTCCCTGTCAGCAATATGGTCTAATACCTCTTCCATTTGCTGCATTTTCCTATTGAGAATGGCAAATTGTGTTTCATTTTCCTTCAGCTCCCGCCTTAGAGAAAGCTCCTTAGGGGTCTGCATGAAGTTGATATTATAGAGGATCACTACCAAAATCAGGGCAAAAAGAAAAGAAGAAAGCAAGAAAAAAAACATATACTTCAGGCGCCTCTTTCGATTATTGATTTGCTTGAAAGAAAGCGTTTCGGAGTCATAATAGTATTTGATTTTTGCCATAAATAATGCTTTTATATAGTATATGTTGTTTATGTGTGGCAAAGATACAAATTTCATGCCAAAGGAAAAAATGAATTAACTAATTAGTTAATTAGAAAAAAGCTAATTATTATGGGCAAAAAACTAATTAATAGCTATATGGGTAAAAATTCCTATAAATTAAGATTATCGGAAAATACTTTTGGAAAATAGGTAATAAATTTGTACTTTTGTTCCCTGAGCTGATTTTCTTTTTTAGAGGTATAATTGTGGTAGATGAGTGGCTCTAAGTGTAATGAATTTTAGCTTTTTTGTTAAGTAATTATTTTGTCATATGCAAAATATGATATCTTTTTTCATAACCCTTTAATCCTAAAAATGAAGAAGCTAAAATTTCCTACACCCTATACAGTCCTTGTGATTGTGATGTGTTTGGCGGCCGCCCTTACTTATTTACTGCCTGCTGGTGGCTATGATACCCTTTGGTATGATAAGGACAAAGATGTATTTGTTATTCAGAGTGCGGACAAGACTTATGAAGAGGCCGCTACCAAAGAGACTCTTACCAGCCACAATATCTCCATTGGCCTAGAGAAGTTCAAGGAGCAGAAGATCAAGAACCCTATCTCTGTCCCCAATACCTACAAGCAGCGAGAGGCTACTCCACAAGGCTTTTTGGAAATTCTTTTTGCTCCAATCAAGGGGATTTATGAGACGGTGAGCCTGATTCTTTTTGTCCTCTTTATAGGAGGATTCATCGGTGTCTTCAACAGTTCGGGGGCACTGAACGAGGGAGTGGGCTATTTGGCACATCGTTTTAAGGGAAAGGAAGGAATACTTATTATCGTACTCTCTACCCTTATGGCATTAGGAGGTACTTCTTTTGGTTTGGCAGAAGAAACCTTAGCTTTTTACCCTATGTTGGTGCCTATCTTTTTAGCAGCGGGGTATGACTTGTTAGTGCCTTTGGCGGTGATTTTTATAGGAGCTAATATAGGTTCTATGGCCTCCACTACCAATCCATTTGCAGTAATTATTGCTTCCGATGCAGCAGGGGTTGATTGGACTTCAGGTCTTACTATACGTGCGATAGCCTTGGTACTATGCCTTGTTATCAGTATTGTATATATCATTCGCTATGCAGAGAAGGTAAGGAAATATCCTGAAAAATCGTTAGTTTATGGAGTAGCACTTCCAGAAATCTATGCTACCAATACAGCAGAGGCTACCACAAAACTCAAAACTTCTACCAAAATACAGTTATTTATATTTGCCCTGACTTTCATAGTGATGATCATAGGTGTTTCCCAGTGGGGCTGGTGGTTCCAAGAGATGACAGGTCTCTTTTTGGTAGCGGCCATAGTGATAGCTATAATCCAGCGTACAGGGGAACAACCCTTTATAGATCATTTTCTTACAGGCGCGAGAGACCTTTTGGGAGTAGCCTTTATCATAGGGATTGCTAGAGGGGTTTCTTTTATCCTTAACGAAGGACAAATATCAGGTACTATCCTCTACTATGCTACTGAACTTGTACAAGGCATGTCGCCTATGGTTTTTTTGCCTATACTCATGTTAGTTTTTGCTGTATTGAGTCTATTTATTGCATCTTCTTCGGGTATGGCAGTGCTTACCATGCCTATCATGGGAGCTTTGGCCACTGTCGTAGGGATAGAGGGAGACAAGGTCGTGAGTGCTTACCTCTTTGGTATGGGAATCATGGGACTGATTACTCCTACAGGTATGATACTCCCTTCATTGACTATGGTCAATATCAACTATAACCAATGGCTTAAGTTTGTTTGGCCATTGATTGCTATCTTTACAGTAGTACTGACAGTTTTGCTATGGTTCTAAATAAGTGAAGAGTGAATAGTGAATAGTGAAAAGCGAAGAATGGTTAATATTTTTATAAATAGTTTTTTATTAGAGAAAAAGTAGTATCTTTGCCCTTATAAAAACCGAAATATTGATTTTTATGAAAAGAATTTTTCTAGGGGCAACAGCTTTTGCAGCTTTGCTATTTTCTTCTTGTGGGAAGAATGATAATGCTTCAACAGACCTTACAGGGGCTTGGCAATTGGAATCAGCTACAGTTGCAGGACAATCACAAATACTTGGTGATTGTGATAAAAAAACTGTGTATGTTTTTACTCAGAATCAATTGACTTTTCATGAGTTTGAGACAAACAGAAGTACAAGAAATTGTAATTACGACAATCATGTAGAAACCTACAAAATAGAAGGTAATCTTATCAAGGATGCCAATGATCCAAATGGAAAAGGGATTCTTTTTTCTATTTCAGGCAATACACTTACACTAACCATAGAAGAAAATGGACAGAAGGAAACCTTAAATCTCAAAAAGATTAACCAAGCACAGTTAGATGCTATTTTAGCAACCATTAATAATGGCGGTGGTAACAACAATTGAGGAGGTAACAACAATGGAGGAGGCAACAATAATGGGGGCGGTAATAACAATGGGGGCGGTAATAACAATGGAGGCGGTAATATAGGAAAAACAATTGCAAATCTTGATGGGATTTGGCAGGTAGTTTCCGTGATAGAAAATGATGTTATAGAAATACTTGGTGATTGTCAGAAGAAAATTTCAATGAAAATCACAGGAAATCAAGTATTACTCTATGAATTTGAAGAAGAGACAGGAGTTTGTCGTTACAAAACAGACAGAGAGGTTTTTACTATTCTCAATGAAACCACTATTGAAATAGAAGGAACTAGAATTTTTGTTTCTATAACAGGAGATAACTTAACCTTGACCACTGTAAAAAATGGTAGAAGAAATATAACTGTATATAAACGAATTACTCAAGCACAATTAGATGCTTTATTGCGATAAAATAGACACAATAGTAGAATAAGCTATAAAAAGAGGCTAACCTTTGGGATAGCCTCTTTTTTCACTTTTCACTCTTCACTTTTCACTCTTCACTTTTCACTAATTTCTGCTCTTATGACTCTTTGGTTAAACCGTTTGTAAAAATAAGGGAGCTTATAGAGCATTCTAAAGATAAAGGGATAGCGTCCACGGTTGTAGTCACTCATATAGTACTCTTGACCAATATGCAGATGCGGATGCCACTGCTCCAAGGTGTGGCTGTCAAGTTCGCTCCATCTAAATTCGGGGCGCTGCTTCTTGTCCATAGAGCCGAGAGAATCGTGATTTTTGGCATGACCCACAAGACTATAAGCTAACATATCAAAGAGAAGGGTAGCTTTCTCGCACTTTTGGCAAAGGCTCTCAAAGAAAGCCTTCACTTCTGTGCGCTCAAAGTACATCAGTACCCCCTCTACAATGATAAGGATCGGCTTCTGATGTGCCTTTATGGTCTCTATCCATTGGTAATCAAAGAGGGAAAGAGGGATAAAGGTACGCCTATCATTCTCCTTGAAGAACTTCTTACGCAATTCAATCACTTCAGGTAAGTCCAATTCGTACCAATGAGTCACCGCTGGGCTTCCCAAGCGTTCATAACGAGCGTCTAAGCCAGCGCCCAACTGTATTACTACCGCATCGGGATGGGTAGAGAGGAAGGCTTGAGCTTCCTTATCTATAAGACTTGCCCTGAGACAGACCCCCGCTTGGCTGAATTTGGATCGGCTGAACTTGGAGAAGTCATAATCTATCTGAGGAATCATCTCTTCAGCTTTCTTATCTACTAGAAAAGGCGGATTGTAGTGGCGTTCCTCAGCTTTTGCCCATAAGGTAATGAGCATGGTTTCGGGTATTTTTCCTAATTTCATAATTCTATTCAAAAGCGTGGAAATAGGCGGGGTTTCCCTGAGTGCTAAGGAGTTGCTGTACGGCTCCTGTAGCAGGGTCAAAGGAGAACAGACCTACCTTATCGGTTCCAAAAGCAGCAAATATAACCTTGTCTTTCATCTTGGTAATGAATACGCTATGTCCGTCGGTAAGGGGAATACCGTCTATCTTCTTGATAGTTTTGCCCTTAAGGTCAACTAAGATGGCCAAAGCACTCTTGGAGGTATAAGGATTGTCGGTATAGAGTTCGCGAATACCTACGTAAGCAACTACCTTGTCGTTACCTATATATTGTGTAGCTAAGATTGTGGAGGCCTTATGCTCATAGCCTTCAATGGCAGTAGTGGAGATATCCCAAGACTTATTAGTGTCAAACTCAGTAGCTCCTTTAGGAATACAGATAAAGCCACACTTGGTGTTATTAGGGTTGAACCCAAAATACCCTACTGTAGCGGCATAGAGGTCACCAGCTTCGTTAGTGAAGAGCATACCACTACATTGGGACATAGGACGTGTAGGGAAAGTAAGCCCTGTAGCCTTTTCAGAAGCTATCTTTTCTACCTTATCGGTTTGGATATCAATAATGGCTACATCACTCTGCTGATAGTCAGCATAGGGCTGCCAACCTTTTCCAGAGTCTACTTGGGTGAGACATAAGTAGTATTTGCCATCACGGATAAGCCCCATAGCAGGTTCAGGGTTGGTATCTCCATGCGCATATTGGTTTAGGGCAATTTCCCCTGTTTTCTCCATAGTTTTGGGATTGATAATCCATACTACTCCTTGACCATAGAGGGGTAAGTAAGCCTTGGTATCACTTACTTTTTCAAGGTGTCCTACCATAGAGCCGGCAGGGGCAGGGAGGTTAGTCCCTTTGGTGAGTTTTTTAGTGTTAGGGTCATAGCTCCAACGAGTTATTCCTCCAACACCTTTCATGGTATCAAAGAGATAGACATCATTACCTGCCACTTGTACAGAAGCGCCAAATTCTATTTGTTCTCCTTGAGTGTTGCCTATACTTCCCTCTAACTTATCAGTCAGCTGTATATAGGAGACACCACTCATTCCATCCTCATTTTTTACAGAGGTTTCCAATAAGTATTTACCACTACTTTTAGAAGTATAAGCTTTCGCTTCTTCTTCTTTTTCATCTTTCTTGCAGGCAGTACCCAGTACAGCGCAAGCACATAGGGTTAAGAAAAATTTTGAATACATGATATATGATGATTTTTTAGTTTATTCAAATGCATAGAAAAAGTCAGCACCTCCTGTGGTGGTAAGTAGTTGTTGGGTAGTACCAGTGGTAGGGTTATAACCGAATAGCCCTCTTTTCTCTTTGCCAGATACACCAAAAACAACAAGATCCTTATATTTGGCGATACCTACACTATGGCTGTCGGTATAAGGAATACCATCTATCTTTTTGATTGTTCTCGCATTTAAGTCCATAAGTACCGCAATACCATTCTTATCTGTAAAAGGATCTTTTACATTGAGTTCAGCAGCTGATACAAAAGCAGCCACTTTGCCACCTCCTAAATATACTACACTGTATATAGTGTTAGGCTTATAGGGAGTGCCTTCTATAGGGGTGGAGGAGATGTCCCATGATTTAGAACTGTCAAAATCTGTTTGGGCAAGTTCTCCCTTATTAGGAATGCAAACGAGACCTGAGTGTGTATTCTCTGGGTTGAAGCCAAAATATCCAGCACACATGATGTAGATATCCTTGTTCTCGTTCATAAAAATACAGCTGTTATAAGAAGGCTGAGAAGGCATAGCCAAGAGGGTAGCAGTTTCAGAAATGAGTTTTTCTACTTTATCAGTTTGTATATTGATTACCAGTACATCACTTTGTAAGTGATTTGCATATGGGGCATAATCAGGACCTAACTGTAATAGAGGGAGGTAGTAATAATCGCCACGGATTACACCAAAGCCAGCATCAGGACTGTTGTCACTATGAGCATAGGAGGTGATGTCTATCTCTCCTGTTTTCTGCATGGTTTGTGGGTTGAATATCCATACAGTTCCTGAGTTATACAAAGGGAGATAAGCTTTGGTATTGCTTACCTTGACAAAGTTGCAAGGCATAGCGTGTGCAGGTGTATCCATTTTCGCTCCTCTGGTGAGTTTTCCATTACTGCGATCATATTGGAACTTGACTACTCCATAAGCTCCATCTATAGCGTCAAGAGAATATACTTCATTGTCATAGATTATTACACTGGACATATAAGGCACTTGTTCAGCCTTGGAATTATCTACACTTTCGGTAGCACTAAGTTTGTTAATAGCTTGTAGATAAGAGCTCCCACTCTTTCCATCTTCGTTTTTTAGTGATGTCTTCAGAATATAATTTCCTGTATATTCCTTAGCATCAGGGGTTGGGGTAGGTTGAGGGTCTTTGTTATCCTCTTTCTTGCAGGCAGTACCCAGTACAGCGCAAGCACATAGGGTTAAGAAAAATTTTGAATACATGATAATATGATTTTTAGTTGATTTTAGAATATAACACGGAGTTTTACCCCTCCATTGATCCCCGGAAGGGGACGGTTGAACTCGGTGAGTACTTTTTGGTCGGTAAGATTACGTATTTTTCCTGAGATAAAGAGTTTGTTGTTGAGAAAACTATGCTCAAAGCCCAGATCAAAGGTCATACTACGAGGAATACGGCGCTTGTCGAGCTTGGTCATCTCAAAATCGTAGAAATATTCTTCAACAAAGGCATAATCCAAGAAGATACGGGTGTTCTGTCCAGTACCTCCAAAGAGGTTTTCTCGGTGAAACTCTAATCCTATATTTCCCATAAGGTAGGGGATATTGGGCATACGCTTGTCCTTGGTAGGGTTGGGTACGGTGCTGGCAGGCTCATAATCGCGAACGTCCCTAAGGTCTTGAAGGGTAGTATTTGCATAAGCATAGAGCGAAGGAAGCACATCGGCCTTAGCTTCAAATTCTATTCCCACGGTGCGCATCTCTCCAAAATTTTGGTATTGGGCACCAATAAGCCCTGCTGTATAACGAATCATATCCTTTAGGTGCATATAGAAAAAGTTGAGTTCTATTTGGGCATTGGAGGGGTGCTTGCCGACCAAGTCAAAGAGGCAACCTATATTGGCACTTGTATTGTGCTCTGGGAGCAAATCACCACTGGGGACAATAGCAATCCCATCGCCTAAGAGTTCGTTTTCGGTAGGAATACGTACATCATGACCTATGGAGAGTTTCCCCATAAAAGAGGGAAGAAAGCGGTAACGTAAGGCATCATTGAAGCCAAAACTACCCTTATTCAGATCCACATCATACTTTCCAGGAACGAAAAGGGGTGCCCGCTGGGTATGCATGGTATAGAGATAATAGCGTCCTGTGAGGGAGTTGAGGAACTTGTCGTCTGAAGTACGAAAATCGTAAGTAAGCCCACTGACCCAACTGAGCATATGAGAATCAAAATTGACCTGCTTTCCTAAACTTAACCTCTTGAGATCGTCCTTGGGAGTACCTTTGGCCACAGAGAGTACGGTATTGAAATTAAGCGAATGCTGCTGATTGATAAGGTATTCCAAGTTGGTTTTGTTTACAAAAGAGAATTTTCGATCATCGGAATCCGAAGGGAAGTTGTAGCCCGCTTCGCCCCCATAGCGTGAGGGGGTAGGGTAGGAGGAACCGTCCCATTCGTAGCGACGAGTGGCCTTATCTATAAAGTTCATTTGGGTAAGTACCAAGCCATTGAGCATATCAAAATTCAGCCCTTCTAAGAAAAAGTTATCCTTCTTGAGTTTGGTAGCCAGTCCAGCCATAAGCGAACGGCTATGTGCCTCGCGGATATCATATTCTATTCCTTGTACTTCTTTGTAAGTTTTGACCACAACAGGTTCTATTTCCACTTCGTCAAACCACCATTTGTGAGCTTTAAAGCTACCTCCTACCAGTATTTTTTGGTATTTATCATGATTGCGGGTGATATATAGGCCTTTGTGATAAGGGGATTCAAAGGTATAGTTATTATCAGCGGTAGTATAACTACCACCAACCCCAAAGGTAAGCCCCTTTTCCTTGAGGTTGCGCTTGAAGACCGCTTGCAGTTTGTGGGTATTGAAAGATTCTAAACCATAACTAAGGTCGGCATATTTCTCAGGATACTCACGAATGACGATATTGACTGCCCCACCAAGGGAAGACCCACCGAAGCGGGCGGGCACTACCCCTTTGTAGATTTCTATACGGTCAATCATATCCACAGGAATATCGTTGATGTCAATATAATCTGTCTGTTCACTCAAGGGGAGTTCGTCTATAAAAAAGCCAATACGCTTACCCTCCAAGCCACGTACAGAAAGGCGAGAGGCGCTTCCTACGCCGCCGGAGGAGCGGATGGTAACCCCCACGGTTTTAATCAATATATCTTGTACGCTGCTCACGGTACCCCGCATATTGGATAGGTCAATCACCGTAACAGGCATGGCCTCTTCTTTCTTTTGATGTGCGATGGTCTTGGCGGAGAATACTACCTCACCGATTTCCTGCTTCTCCTGCGAGAGGGCTATATTTTGCTTGGTATCTCCGCTGATAGTGATTTTCTTGTTAACACTTTGGTAACCAAGATAATAATACCCTACGGTATAGCTACCCTTGGGCAAAGAAGGAAGCGAGTAAAAGCCTTTTTCATTGGTAGCGGTGCCTTTTCCTGTTTCCTTGATAATGACCTCGGCATTGACTAAGGGTTCGCCTGTGGTCTTGTCTATCACTTTTCCTGAGAGACTACCCTTTTGTTGGGCATAGCCAAAAGCAGAAAAAAGCAATAGTAAGTAAAAAATCTTTTTAAATAACATAAATGTAATGAGTTGATTCAGTGTGTTTTATTTTATTTGTTCTATGCAAAAATGAAAATAAATTTGTGAGATTTGGAAATATTATTTATCTTTGTTCTAAATAATTGATTTCGTAAGGCAAACGTACGTTTTTTTATTTTAATCTTAATAGCAAAGATTTTAATCTCAATAGCAAATTTACGATGAAGCGATTGACCAAACAAGATATACAAGAACTGAGTTTAGAGCAGGTAGAGGTGCCTTTGGTAAAGAGTGAGGCAGAGATGGAGATCTATTATGGCCGTCTTGAGAACAAATTAGCTACCTTTACTACCCATGGCAAGGAGATAGGTAAGCATGCTTATTACAGCTGGCAGGCTGAGGTAAGGGATAATTATTCCTTTGAGGGGCGTATGGCGATTCCCTCGGTGCGGTTCTATTTTGTAACTAAGTCGCAAAAAGGAATGCATGTGGATATAGATGGGCAGATTTTCACAGCTAAGCAGGGCGAACATAATTTGTTCTTTTGCAAAGACGAATGCTTAGGGAGAGATATTTTCTTGAAAAATGATACTATGGAGGTGATTACCATAGCCATAAGTGAGGAGGAGTTTGCCCAAATGGCGCAGCAATACCCCGATAGCTTTATGGCGATCTATAAGAGATACCAAAGTGGGGACAACTTTCTGCTCAGTCGTCAGGGAGGTTTTCTCACTTCTATGCAGATGCAGGCAGTCTTGCAACAGCTCAACAATACAGAACTTTTAGGCAATGCCGCAGGGGTATATGCTGACCTTAAAGTGTTGGAATTGTTTCTGTTACAGTTTCACCAAATGGACACTCAGAAGTACCAAAACTACCAATATTGTAAGACCCATACGGATATAGATAAGATATATGAGGTAAGTGAACTCATTACCCATAACTTGCGATACACGCCCTCTATCAGTGAATTAGCAAGGGAAATGGGAATGAATGAGAAGAAATTGTGCTATGGGTTTAAGGAGATTTTCGGCAATACCATCTTCGGCTATCTCTATGATTATAAGATGAATCTTGCCCAGCAGTTGCTACTACATACCGATAAGTCAATAGGTGAAATAGCCCTCCAATGTGGCTATGAGCACCTATCGCATTTTTCTACCGCTTTCAAGCGCAAGTTTGGACTAAGTCCACAAGAGATGAGAAGGTAAAATGTACCCATGTTCATTCATCAACATGGGTACATTGTTATGTAAAAATCTATTTAAAAGCATGGAAATAAGCAGGATTTCCCACGGTAGAGAGTACCTGCTGTACAGCACCTGTACTAGGGTCAAAGGTAAATAAGCCAGCCTTATCTGTTCCGAAAGCAGCAAAAACAGCCTTATTTTCCAGTTTGCCAATAGCTATACTATGTCCGTCGCTAAAGGGAATACCATCTATCTTCTTGATAGTTTTAGCACTAAGGTCAATGATAACAGCCATGACATTTTTGGCAATATAAGGATTTTGCCCATTTAGTTCACGAATACCTACATAGGCTGCTACTTTGTTATTGCCTATATATTGAGTATTAATGACAGTGGCAGCCTTATGCTCATAGCCTTCGATCGGAGTAGTGGAGATATCCCATGACCTATTGGTATCAAACTCAGTAGCTCTTTTAGGAATACAGAGGAAGCCACACTTGGTATTGGCAGGATTGAACCCAAAATATCCTGAAGTAGCTATATAGAGGTCGCCAGCTTCGTTAGTAAACATCATACCGCTATGTGGAGCCATAGAACGGGTAGGATAGATGAGTCCAGAGGTCTTCTCTGAAGCTATTTTTTCAACTTTATCGGTTTGGACATCTATGATAACTACATCACTTTGTAGATAGTCAGCATAGGGAGCACTTGCATTAGGATCTATTTGGTTAAGAGATAAGTAGTATTTACCATCTCGCACGAATCCCATAGCAGGGTCAGCACTATTATCTCCATGGGCATACTCTTGGAGGGCAATTTCACCTGTTTTTTTCATGGTTTGTGGATTGATAATCCATACTACTCCTTGAGTATAGAGCGGCATATAGGCTTTGGTATCACTTACTTTTTCTAGGTGTCCGACAAAGGAACCTACAGGAGTAGGAAGGCTGGCTCCTTTACTGAGCTTTTTAGCAGCAGGATCATATACCCAATGGGTAACATTTGTCCCTTTCATCAAGTCAAAGATATAGACATCTTTGCCTGTCACTTGTACACAGGAGGCGAACTCTAATTGTTCGGCATTATCATTGGTGATAGTTCCAGATAATTTTTGGAACACTTGTACATAGGAGCTTCCGCTCATACCATCAGGGTTTTTCACAGTGGTTTCCAATAGAAAATCTCCTGTGTATTCCTTGCCCTCTGGAGTAGGTGCAGGTGTTGGTTCATCATCTTTTTTGCAAGCGGTGCTTAGTACAGCGCAAGCACATAGGGTTAAGAAAATTTTTGAATACATAATAATATGATTTTTTAGTTAATTTCTTAGAATATAACACGGAGTTTTACTCCTCCATTGATACCAGGAAGAGGTTTGTTGAACTCGGTAACTACTTTTTGGTTGGTAAGGTTGCGTATTTTTCCTGAGATAAAGAACTTATTATTGAAAAAACTATGCTCAAAGCCCCAATCAAAGGTTATACTACGGGGAATACGGCGCTTGTCGCGCTTGGTCATCTCGAAATCATAGTAATATTCCTCTACAAAGGCATAGTCTAAGAAGATACGGGTGTTCTGTCCAGTACCTCCAAAAAGATTTTCTCGGTGAAATTCTAATCCCATATTGCTCATAAGGTAGGGAATATTGGGCATACGCTTGTCCTTGGTAGGGTTGGGTACGCTACTGTTAGGCTCATAGTTGCGGACATCTCTCAGGTCTTGGTAGGTAGTATTCACATAGGCATATAACCAAGGAAGTACATCGGCTTTGGCTTCGAACTCTACCCCTAAGGTACGCATCTGACCGAAGTTTTGATATTGTGCACCTATAACCCCTGCGGTATAGCGGATCATATCCCTCAGATACATATAGAAGAAGTTCAGTTCCACTTGAGCATTGGTAGGGTGCTTGCCAACCAAGTCAAGGAGACAGCCAATATTGACACTGGTATTGCGTTCAGGGAGCAAATTCCCACTAGGTACTACAGCGATACCATCACCTAAGAGTTCCGTTTCAGAGGGGATACGGACATCATACCCTACAGAAAATTTTCCCATAAAGGAAGGAAGAAAGCGATAACGCATAGCATCATTGATACCGAAATCCTTTTTGTTGAGATCTATATCATATTGTCCTGGTACGAAAAGAGGAGCCATTTGGGTGTGCATGGTATAGAGATAGTAGCGCCCCGTAAGGGAGTTAAGGAACTTGTCGTCTAAAGAACGGAAGTCATAGGTAAGCCCGCTGACCCAACTGAGCATATGAGCGTCAAAATTCACTTGCTTGCCTAAGCTCATTTGCTTGAGTTCGTCCTTGGGTTTTCCCCTAGCAAAGGCCAGTACCGAATTGAAATTAAGCGAGTGCTGCTGGTTTATCAAATACTCCAAGTTGGTTTTATTGCCAATGGTAAATTTTTGGTCATCGGAATCAGAAGGATATCTATAGCCTGCTTCCCCTCCATAACGAGAAGCAGTGGGGTAGGAGGAGCCATCCCATTCGTAACGGCGGGTAGCCTTGTCTATAAAATTCATACGGGAGAGCGCTATTACATTGAGCATGTCAAGGTTAAGCCCATCCCAAAAGAAATGATTCTTTTGGAGTTTGATAGGCAATCCTACCACAAAGGAACGACTATGTGCCTCGCGGATATCATACTCTATTCCTTGTATTTCCTTGTAGGTTCTTATGGCAACAGCTTCTATCTCTACCTTATCAAACCACCATTTTTTAGCTTCAAGCCCAGCACTTGCCAATATTTTTTGATATTTGTCATGATTGCGGGTCAGGCGCAAGCCTTCGCGATAGGGAGAGTCAAAAGAATAATTGTTATCTGAGCTGGTATAACCTCCTCCGACTCCGAAGGTAAGTCCTTGCTCCTTAAGGTTGCGCTTGAAGATGGCTTGTACCTTATGGGTATTATAGGATTCAAGGCCGTAACTAAGGTCTGCATATTTATCAGGATATTCACGAGTTACGATATTGACCGCCCCACCAAGGGAAGACCCACCGAGTCGGGCAGGTACCACTCCCTTATAGATCTCGATACGGTCAATCATATCCACAGGAATATCGTTGTAGTCAATATAATCTGTTTGATCGGTCATAGGTACTTCGTCTATAAAAAAACCGATGCGCTTACCCTCCAAGCCACGGACAGAAAGGCGAGAGCTACTACCTACCCCTCCAGAGGTACGCAGGGTAACCCCTACGGTCTTGATCAATATATCTTGTACACTGCTGACGGTACCTCGCATATTGGACAAGTCAATCACCGTAACAGGCATGGCTTCTTCTTTCTTTTGGTGAGCAATGGTCTTGGCAGTAACCACTACCTCTCCGATTTCCTGCTTCTCAGGGGTAAGCGCTATATTTTGCTTAGTATCTCCACTAATAGTAATTTTTTTACTAATACTCTGATAGCCAAGATAATAGAAGCCTATGGTGTAGCTTCCCTTAGGTAGAGACAATGAGTAGAATCCCTTTTCATTGGTAGCGGTTCCCTTTCCTGTTTCCTTGATGATAATCTCGGCATTGATTAAGGGTTCGCCTGTGCTCTTATCTACAATTCTCCCTGAAAGCATTCCTTTATTTTGTGCGAAGCTAAGGGAAGAAAAAAAGAGTAATAGATAAAAAAACTTCTTAACAGACATAAATGTAATGATTTGATTAATTGTGTTTTAGTTTATTTAGTCTTGTTAAATAGTAAAAAAGACTTGTGAGATTTAAAATGATTATTTATTTTTGTTCTAAGTATCAAGGTTAAGTATGCAAATTTACATCTAATATACTTAATTTATTTTAATCTCAATAGCAAAAATTTTAATTTTAATAGCGAAAATTTTAATCTCAATAGCAGAATTTTAATCTCAATAGCAAATTTATGATGAAGCGATTGACAGCGGAAGACTTGCAGGAATTGACTGTAGAACAAGAAGTTCCTTTGATAAAAGATGAGAGGGAAATGGAGCGTTATTATGGGTGTCTTCAGAATGATATAGTTACCTTTGTAACTTGTGGTAAGCAGATAGGTGAGCATACCTATTATAATTGGCAAGCTCAGATAAAGGAAAATTACTCCTTTGAGGGGCGAATGTCAATTCCTTCGGTACGATTTCATTTTGCTATCAAATCTAGAAAGAAATCATGTGTGGATGTAGCAGGGCAGTTAGTTTCTGCCAGTCAAGGAGAGCACAATGTTTTTTTCTGTAAGGAGGAATGTTCAGGGAAGGATATTTTTATCAAAAATGATAATTTAGAAATAATTACAATTGCAATAAGTGAAGCGGAGTTTGTTCAAATGGCGCAGCAATACCCTGATAGTTTTATGGCTATCTATGAGCGATACCAGAGAGGAGGAAGTTTCTTGCTCAATCCTTATGGCTGTTATTGTACTCCTGTTCAAATGCAAACTATCTTGCAACAACTCAATAATACGGAACTTTTGGGCAATGCCGCAGGGGTATATGCCGACTTGAAAGTGCTGGAATTATTCCTATTGCAGTTTCACCTTTTGAACACTCAGAAGTACCAAAACTACCAATATTGTAAGACCCACACGGATATAGATAAGATACATGAGGTAAGTGAGTTGATTATTCACGATTTGCAACATACCCCCTCTATCTCGGAACTGGCAAAGGGAGTAGGTATGAATGAGAAGAAATTGTGCTATGGATTTAAGGAGGTTTTTGGCAATACCATCTTCGGCTATCTCTATGATTATAAAATGAATCTCGCCCAACAACTGTTACTACATACTGATAAGCCTATTAGCGAAATAGCCTATCAGTGTGGCTATGAGCATCTGTCACACTTTTCTAGCGCTTTCAAGCGCAAGTTTGGTCGTAGCCCGCAGGGGGTAAGGGGAAACTAAATTACCAAGGAGCTTTGGCTAAGAAAGTAAGTCGGATAAAGGTGATAACCGTCTCAGGGGTAATGGTAAGGGGAGCGTCCAAGGCTTTGACTTCCTCGTCATCTACAAAGACAGCAAAGAGCCCATCGGTAAAGGCAAGAAAAGCAGTGTCCAAGGCCACGGAGAGGTCGGCCAAGGTTCTATTTTCCTTATCCCCAAAGGTGATTTTTCCCTCTTGGGCTTGCTCTCCTATTTCTTGGGCAGAGAGGAAAGGAATCAGAGAAGTATCCTCTCTCGAATCATTGAAGCGTTTTACTTCGCTTTTGACACACTCCGAGATCAGTTCTCGGAGCGTTTCAGGTTGCTTTTCTAAGGTTACTTCAATGATTTTGATTTTTTTCTTGCCTAATTTCTTGAGTTGTATCTGCATGAGCTAGGGATTTAGAATTGTCGTATGCCCTTTAAGAAAATCCAGCGCATAAGCAATACCTCCTTACCCTCATCCTCATAAGCAGCAAAGCGGGGCGAGAGTACTATGGCCAATACGCCCGTAATGGCAAAGATAACAAGATAAGGAAGATTAGGAAAAAAACAGATAATTCCTAAGCGAATCAAGATAAACAACGCTCCAAAACAGAGGAAGTTGAATAGAAAAGCACGTACTTTGGCCGACATAGATAGGGTTTTAGGTTAGCATCTTCTGCCATGAGGGCAAGCAAAGCCCTGAAAGGCCCCACAACTACTAGCCAAAAGACCTAAAGAGAGGGCAATACATACGATTTTAAACCAATTTTTCATTCTTATAATTATTTATACACACCATAGCTGGTGTATTTTTCCATTCTTTTTTCAATGAGTTTCTCTACAGAGAGTTTGGAAAGTTTCTTGTAGGTATCTTCAATTGCTTTTTTGACACTTTCAAAAACAGCTTCTCTGTTTCGGTGAGCACCTCCAAGGGGTTCTGGGATAATTTCGTCAATAAGGCCATTGGCTTTCATATCCTTAGCGGTGAGTTTAAGGGCATCGGCAGCACGTTCCTTGTACTCCCAAGTACGCCAAAGGATGGAGGAGCAAGACTCTGGAGAAATTACAGAATACCAAGTATTCTCTAGCATAAATACCTTATCACCCACTCCTATACCGAGGGCACCTCCTGAGGCGCCTTCTCCTATGATAAAGACAATGATAGGCACTTGCAGCCGAGACATTTCCAATAGGTTACGGGCGATAGCTTCTCCCTGACCTCTTTCCTCTGCTTCAATACCAGGGTAAGCACCTGGGGTGTCAATAAAGGTAACTACAGGTAGGTTGAACTTCTCAGCCGACTTCATCAGGCGCAAGGCCTTGCGATAGCCTTCGGGGTTAGGCATCCCAAAGTTACGATACTGGCGGCTCTTGGTATTGTTACCTTTCTGCTGTCCGATAAACATATAAGATTGATCGCCTATTTTTCCCAATCCTCCGATCATAGCCTTGTCATCCCCCACGGTACGGTCACCATGGAGTTCTATAAAGGTATTACCACAGAGAGCATTGATATAGTCAAGCGCATAGGGGCGGTCAATATGTCGGGATACCTGTACACGTTGCCAAGGAGTAAGGTTCTGATAGATGTCCTTTTTTACTTGTTCCAAGCGTTTGTTAAGTTTTTTACAAGTATCAGAGACATCTACATTAGTTTCATTTCCAAGGGCAACACATTTATCTAATTGTTCTTCAAGTTCTTTGATAGGTAGCTCAAAATCTAAATATTCCATATCTTTAAGTTTGATTTAAAGTGGTTGCAAAAATCACTTAATTAGCGCCGCAAAAGTACGGATTTTTTCCGAAAAAAGCAACAATTAAGTTTTAAGTTTTAAGTTCTGAGTTTTAAGTTAGTCATTAGTCGTTAGTCACTATTCACTAACTAATGAGGTTCCATATCCCTTTATTCCTCTTGAGCATATTGAGTGTATGGGCAACATGCTGGTGAGCGGGGTCGGCCAGTTCAGGGTCTATACGGATGAGGTCAGTGGCATAGTCGCGGGCTATTTTGAGTAGCCCCCCGTCCTTGACCAAATCAGCTATTTTCAGGGCAAGTACTCCGCTCTGTTGTTTTCCCATAAGGTCGCCAGGGCCTCGGAGTTTTAGATCCACTTCGGCGATTTGGAAACCATCACAAGTGGCGACCATGGTCTCCATACGGGTACGGGAGTCATGGCTAAGCTTTACATCGGTCATTAGGATACAATAGCTCTGCTCGGCACCGCGCCCCACACGGCCACGCAATTGGTGTAGTTGGGAAAGGCCAAAGCGCTCGGCACTCTCTATGAGCATCACCGAGGCATTAGGCACATTGACCCCGACCTCTATTACGGTGGTAGCTACCATGATTTGCGCTTTGCCCTCTGAGAAAAGGCGCATTTGGGCATCTTTCTCCTCAGGCTTGAGCTGGCCATGTACCATGGCTATGGTGTATTTCGGTGGAGGAAAGGTGGTGTAAAGCTGGTTATAACCTTCGGTAAGGTTCTTGAAAGCCAATGCTTCAGACTCTTCAATCAGTGGATATACTACATATACTTGTCGTCCTTTGGCGATTTCATCATGGAGGAACTGATACACCCTCGCTCTATGGGTTTCATATTGGTGGATTGTCTTGATGGGCTTTCTTCCAGGAGGAAGTTCATCAATTACCGAGACGTCCAGATCCCCATAGAGACTCATGGCCAAAGTACGAGGAATAGGAGTAGCCGACATGATCAGCACATGAGGCGGCAACTGGTTCTTATGCCAGAGCTTAGAGCGCTGTTCCACTCCGAAGCGATGCTGTTCGTCAATAATGGCTAAGCCCAAATTCTGAAACTTGACCTTGTCCTCCAGCAGTGCGTGAGTGCCCACAACAATCTGTAATTGGCCACTTTCCAAGCCCTCATGTATCTCTCGGCGTTCCTTCGTCTTAGTACTTCCTGTAAGCAGAGCAATGCGTATATCCATAGGCGCGAGCAGTGAGGCGATACTCTCATAATGCTGCTGAGCGAGAATTTCGGTAGGTGCCATAAGGCAGGCTTGGAACTGATTGTCAAGGGCTAAGAGCATAGCAAATAGTGCAACTATGGTCTTACCTGCCCCCACATCCCCCTGCAGGAGTCGGTTCATCTGGGCACCAGTGGCTACATCGTTACGAATTTCCTTGATGACCCGCTTTTGGGCATTGGTCAAAGGGAAAGGAAGATACTGGTGGTAGAAAGTATTGAAATAATCACCTACCTTTGGGAAAACATACCCTTGGAGTTTTTTGTTTAGGTAATTCTTCTGTATGAGTTGTAGTTGTATATAAAAAAGCTCTTCCACCTTGAGTCTGAATTGTGCCTTAGCCAAGAGTTCTTGGGACTGAGGAAAATGAATTTGCAAGAGTGCCTCTCCCTTGGGCAGTAGCCGTAGGGGTTGTATCATCTCATGGGGGAGTGTCTCCTGAAAGTGCTTACCCACTTCGGTGAAAAGGTTCTCAAGGAACTTGCGCATAACCCGTTGGCTGATGCCCTTTTTGGTGAGTTTTTCAGTAGAAGGATACACGGCTTGTATATTTCCTTGCAGCGTATTTTGGTGTTCCTCAAGGGTTTCCATCTCAGGGTGAGCCATGGAGAAGACTCCAGCAAAGAGGGCACATTTGCCGAAAATCACATAAGGCACATTGATTAGCAAATGATCTTTGAGCCACTGTGAAGGGCGAAACCACACCAGCTCCATACTACCTGTATCATCAACAAAGGTAGCCACGAGCCGCTGTTGAGCTTTGCTTTTACCCTCTACAGTTTTCAGGTGAATGATACGCCCGATGATCTGAACCTCGGCCGAAGAATCCTGTAGGTCTTGGATTTTATAGTATTGTGTGCGGTCAATATAGCGCGTAGGAAACAAGTGTAGCAAATCCTGAAAATTGGCTACTTGAAGCTCATTCTTGAGTAGGGTAGCCCGCTGGGGGCCTACTCCTTTTAAGTATTCAATAGGAGTTTCCAAAACGCTCATATCTCTCAAGGGTTTATAAGATCCACTGTAACAATCCCATCTGTATCTATTTTCTTGAGTACCACAGGCTGTAGGGTATTGATCAGCTCAGGGTTGAAAGGCGTCTTTACTTTTACGTAATTCTCTGTAAATCCGTGCATAAATCCGTCTTTGTTATCACTTTCAAAAAGCACTTCGCGGGTAGTACCGAGTTGTTTTTCATAGAAATGATGTCGCTTTTTAGCCGAAAGCCCGCGAAGCATACGGCTACGCTTGGCACGTACCTCGCTTGGCACGACTCCCTCCATCTCTACCGCTTCGGTATTGGCGCGTTCGGAGTAGGTAAAGACGTGTAAGTAAGAGATATCCAGCTCATTAAGGAAGTGGTAAGTCTCCAAGAAATGTTCGTCCGTCTCCCCAGGGAAGCCCACGATCACATCAACTCCTATACAAGCATCGGGCATCAGTTCACGGATTTTGGCTACACGATTCTGGTAGAGTTCCCTTAGGTAGCGGCGCTTCATCTTCTTGAGGATATCATTGCTACCACTCTGCAAAGGAATATGAAAGTGAGGGACAAAGGTACGGCTCTGGGAGACAAAAGCAATAGTCTCGTCCTTGAGCAAATTTGGCTCAATGGAAGAGATACGCAAGCGCTCTATACCCTCTACCGTGTCTAAGGCTTGGATCAGTTCCAAGAAGGTGTGTTCGTGCTTTTTGTTGCCAAACTCCCCCTTGCCATAGTCTCCTATATTGACACCAGTAAGGACAATTTCCTTGATGTTGTTCTCAGATATTTTCTTAGCATTCCTAAGGATATTCTCTATAGTATCACTACGGGAGATACCACGCGCCATAGGAATGGTACAGTAAGTACACTTGTAGTCGCAACCGTCCTGAATCTTGAGAAAAGCACGGGTACGGTCGCCTATGGAGTAGCTACCCACATAGAAATCTGCTTCGTTGATGTCACAGGAGTGAATCTGCCCCTTGTTGAGCTTGGTTAGGTCGTCTATATACTGGGTGATATTGAATTTCTCTTTGGCACCCAATACCAAATCCACTCCATCTACAGCGATGAGGTCTTCAGGCTTGAGCTGGGCATAGCAGCCTATGGCGGCGATAAAAGCATTTTCGTTGTGCTTTAGGGCTTTACGTACAATTTGCTTGAACTGCTTGTCCGCATTCTCGGTAACAGAGCAGGTATTAATCACATAAATATCAGCAGGTTCCTCAAAATCTACCTTGTCATAGCCCTCATTCTCAAAGCTACGGGCAATAGTGGCTGTCTCAGCAAAATTCAGCTTGCAACCCAAGGTATAAAAGGCAACACGTTTTTTCATAAGGGTAAAAGAAATTTGGGGCAAAGATACAAAAAAAATAATAACAAATGATTAATGACAAGTGAATAGTGACAAGCGAATAGTGAATAGTGAAAAGAGATAAAAAAATGTAGGAAAGACCATTTTCTGAATAAAAACGAGTATCTTTGTACGCTGAAAGGAGGGTTATTATGGAGCAGGAACATGCTTTTTTAGATACGACAAATGGTGATTTCCTCTTGATAAAGGAAGTGGTGATTACCAGAGAGACTACCTATTCAAGTCTTCGGGTGCAGTTTCCTACTCATGAGATATGGGAGGTAGGAACAGGCTACTATTGGATCTATTTTGACAAATGTCCTTTTGAAGGAAAGCTATTCCATGTGGCAGTTTGTTTTGAAGGAGAACGCTTGTTTTCTATAGAATTTTCCATGAATGAACGACAAACCTCTTGGGAGGATTGGAGTGAAGCGTATGAGCTACAAACAGAGAAGTATTACAAGCAATGGCTTACCTCACAAATAGGAGAGATACATTCCTTTGATTGGGGAAGTGTAGGGGCTTATTACGACCGCAAAGGAGGGAGTACCTTTATGTGGATTACTTATAAAAAGTAAAAGGTAAAAAGTAAAAGGTAAAAGGTAAAAAGTAAAAGGTAAAAGGTAAAAAGTAAAGCCAGCGAATATTGGAGCTGGATATATGAGTAAAAGATAATAATTCGAATCAATAGTTAAAATATTATTTGCTAACTTTCTAAGACGCAATAAATTGCGCCTCTACCCTAACGCTGGCTAAGACAACTCCTGATGAGCGTAGTCATCCGTAGAGACGCAATTTATTGCGTCTTAACGAATTAGATTATACAGATATTTTTAACTATTGATTCGCATTAATAAATGAAAAACAAGAAACTCCAACTTAAGAAGTGCAAAATACTTGTATAGCAGAGGAGTTATTTCTTAGGTTTTTTCTTGTAAAGGTGAGTTTTGAGTTCTTCAGTACTAATAAAAAAGTTGCCATAACCTTTTTCTGTAAGTCCATTTACAAGTATTTTGTCAGAAGTCCAGATTTTATGATTTACTTGCAAATGTAAGGCTATAAAAGGGTAGTCATCATAATCAACGTCTTCTGTGATAAGTTCCGCCTTTTGAATATTACTTTTTTGTACTTCCTTTTTTATATTGACAATAGTAATCCCCTCTAATAATTCTTTGAAATCAGCCAAGAGCTGTTTTTTAGTTTTTTGATTTTTAAGGCGTTTTACTATATCAGGAATATGTTCTGTAACTTCTGTAATCAGATAATCAGGCACTATATATTGAATCTTTTTTTCTTTCTGCTAAAATGGAAGCCGTTTCTCCATTAGGAGAAATCAAGGCACTCATAAAGATGTTACTATCTGCAATGATAATCATACCTATTTCTTTTTATAGGAAATATTAAAATCCTCACATACACGCTTGGCTATGTTATGGTTTATCTTTTTAGAAAGCAACATTGTAAAAGCATAGTCTTCAGGCGACATTTCTTCCCTCTTGGCAGCTTCTACAATTTCGGAGGGTGTCCATTTTAGTTTTTCAGCTGCTTCCAAAACCTCCTGAGAGAATGCAGGCTCTTTAAGCCCTGTTTTAGCCTTAGCTTTAGTAGGGGCTTTTTCTTTAGTTTCTGTTTCTGTAAATTTCACGAAACTAAGTGTTTTCAGATATTCAATAATAGCTAATGCTTGTTTGCTACTGTTGTCAATAGTAAAAGTGTAAGCCATAAGATTCTTATTTTGAGTACAAAGATACAAATTATTTTTGTACAGCGCACAAAAATTGTACCAAATAAAAAATCTGCCTATAATCCTAAATATTTACTTTTTACCTTTTACTTTTTACCTAAATTTTGTACCTTTGTAGGCTAAAAATAGCACTCATGGATATAGCCCAGTATGTATTGGATTTTGTCAATCAGACCCATCGTTCTATTTTCCTAACGGGGAAAGCAGGGACAGGGAAAACAACCCTATTGCATCAGATTATAGCTACTACTTATAAGAATGTCATGGTAGCTGCTCCCACTGGGATAGCCGCGCTCAATGCCAAAGGTGTGACGCTGCACTCCCTCTTTCAGTTGCCAATAGCTACCTTTGTGCCTTCTACAGCAGTGGATATGTCTCTTGCGGAGAATATAAATGTGGTCACACCCAAAACTCTTATACAACGGCAGCAAATGAATAGCTATAAGCGGAAGACGCTCAAGAAATTGGAGCTGCTAATCATAGATGAGGTCAGTATGCTCCGTGCTGATACCTTGGACATGATCAACACTGTACTGAAATCGGTTAGGGGGTCTTCGGCACCTTTTGGGGGTGTACAGGTACTTTTTATAGGGGACTTATTACAGCTCCCTCCTGTGGTCAAGCCCCAAGAATGGGAACTCTTACAACAATATTATAAGGGCATCTTCTTCTTTCATTCCAAGGTAATAGAGGAAAATCCCCCCTTGTATTTGGAACTGGAAAAGGTATACAGGCAGTCCGATGCTGATTTCGTACAGATACTCAATCACTTGCGTACCAATGAGATCACACAGCGAGATATACAGACCCTACAGCAGTATATACAGCCCTCTTTTAAGCCTTCTTATAATGATGGTTATATCACCCTAACAACCCATAATTATAAGGCGGATCAGATCAATGCAGCTGCCTTTAGTGCTATTAAGGCGCCTGTATTTACCTATCAAGCAGAGGTCAAAGATGAGTTTCCTGAATACCTCTATCCCTTGGATACTCAATTATCCTTGAAGGTAGGTGCTCAAGTCATGTTTGTCAAAAATGATTCAGAAATACCTAAGCGCTATTACAATGGAAAGATAGGCGAAGTAGTATACCTCTCCGAGGAAGAGATACGAGTGAAACTCTCCGATGAGGATACTGTTATAGAGGTAGGTAAATACATATGGGAGCATATTCGCTATAAGAGCAAGGCTAATTCGGACGAGATAGAACAAGAAGTATTGGGTACTTTCACCCAGTATCCTTTGCGACTTGCTTGGGCTATTACTGTACATAAGAGCCAAGGGCTTACCTTTGACAAGGCGGTTATTGATTTAGCAGATGCTTTTGCCTCTGGACAGACCTATGTAGCGCTTTCCCGTCTTAGAAGTCTTGATGGGCTTATACTGCTTTCCTCTCTCAATGCTAAAGAGTTCTTTACGGCTACAGATGTGAAAGACTATGCCTCTCAAAAAGCAGCCCCTGAGACCTTGGCCGATACTTTTTCTTCAGAAAGAAAGGCATTCTTGGAGAAAGAAGTACTCAAAACTTTTTCTTGGCTGGACTTGGCGGTACAATGGGGCGCACATGTCAGTTCATATAAACAGGAGAATGCACGAAGCCTCAAGAGTCAGTTTCGCCAATGGGCACAGGAGCAAAGTCGTACGTATGATACGATTGTCCAGCATTCGGAAAAGTTCCTCAATCAGCTAAGAAGTATCTTCTCAGATCCACATTATGACAAATATTACCTATATGAGCGCTTTCAGAAGGCTTATGACTATTTCTATCCACAGTTGGATAGGCTTGCCTTAGAGACTTTCTACACCCATCTGCAAGTGAATGGGAAAAAACAAGTAAAAGCCTTCACCGAGGAGCTTACTCAATTGGAAGACATGCAGATAGATGCTATTGTGCAGCTACTTAAGACTAAAATTATTTTAGAATCCATCATAGACCCCCCTTCAGAACAAGAGGAAAGGAAATCCTTTGAGAAAGCTAAGAACTATAGGGAACGCTTGCTAGGACGTGCCATAGAAAAATGGAGAGAAGACTCACTCAATGGCAAACTCTCCACGGAAGCACCAGAGCTTGTCAAGAAAAAGGAGAAAAAGGAAAAGATATCTACCTATGCTCTTACACTTGAGCTTTGGAAACAGAAAAAAACCGTGGCAGAGATCGCTGCAGAACGCAAACTAACCGAATCCACTGTCTATGGACACTTAACCAAATATATAGGAGAAGGAGCTATTTCCATAGAAGAGGTGCTCTCTGCTGAAAAGTTACAACACTTTCAGCAGGCATTACCTACTATAACTCAAGAAGAAACGCTCAATGAACTAAGAGCACGAGTAGGAGAGGAATATAGCTTTGGAGAAATAAAGCTCTTTAGAGCCTATTGGTTCTATAAAAATAGAGATAAAGAAGAATAAGAAGATAAAAGAGGCTATTCTGCAAAAGGAATAGCCTCTTTTTATTGTTAGGATCTCTTATTCTTCCTCTATGGGTATACTTTTTATATTACTTACAATAAAAGTAAGTTTCTCTTCATTATTCGTATAATCTACCGAGATGGTATCACCCTTTCTTACTTCGCCAAGGACAATCTTTTCAGCGATTTCATCTTCTATATAGCGCTGAATGGTACGCTTGAGCGGACGAGCACCATACTGCTTGTCGTAACCCTTTTCGGCGATAAATTCCTTAGCCTTATCAGTAAGATAAAGGGAGTAACCGAGAGCTTTCATGCGTTCCAATAGTTTCTCAAGCTCTACCTCTACGATGCCTTTGATATTCTCTTTGTCAAGGGAGTTGAACATTACAATATCGTCAATACGGTTAAGGAACTCAGGGGCAAAGACCTTCTTGAGTGCACCTTCTACTATGGAGCGTTCATGCTCATCGGCCTGTGAGATCTTGGCAGCAGTGGAGAAACCTACGCCTTGTCCAAACTCTTTCACCTGACGTGCTCCTATGTTGGAGGTCATGATGATAATCGTATTGCGAAAATCTACTTTTCTATTGAGGCTATCGGTTAGGAATCCATCATCGAGCACCTGCAAGAGCATATTGAAAATATCGGGGTGTGCTTTTTCTATCTCATCGAGCAAGACTACGGAATAAGGTTTGCGACGTACTCGCTCGGTAAGCTGTCCCCCCTCCTCATGACCTACATAGCCAGGAGGGGCACCGATAAGGCGAGAGACGGTGAATTTTTCCATATATTCGCTCATATCCAAGCGGATTAGCGCATCCTCGGAGTCGAAAAGCTCACGGGCTAAAATCTTGGCTAACTGCGTTTTCCCAACCCCTGTTTGTCCGATAAAGATAAAGGAACCAATAGGGCGGTTCGGGTCTTTCAGTCCTGTACGGTTGCGCTTGATAGCCTTGACAATCTTCTGTACGGCTTCCTCTTGTCCTATAACTTTCTGCTGGATGATTTTCTCCAACGAAGAGAGTTTAGTCATTTCGGATTGTTCCATACGCGTAATAGGCACGCCACTCATCATGGAGACCACTTGGGCAATATCATCAAAGCCTACTTCGCTGCGATTTCGCAAAGATTCTTTTTCCCACAACTGTTTTTCGGCTTCCAATTGTTCTTTGAGCCTACGTTCTATATCACGGTAGTTAGCCGCTTCCTCATAGCGCATTCCTCTTACAGCATCGTTCTTAAGTGTTTGTATTTTCTCAATCTCTTCCTCTAAGTTCTCCACTTGTTTGGATACCTTTATTTGTGAGATATACACACGGGCACCCGCTTCGTCCATAGCGTCCAAGGCCTTATCGGGAAGGAATCGGTCAGTGATATATCGGGTGGTGAGTTTCACACAAGCCTCAATAGCTTCAGGGGTATATTTTACATGATGATGGTCTTCATATTTACCCTTTACATTGTTGAGGATTTCGATGGTTTCCTCATAGGAAGTAGGTTCTATGATGACCTTTTGGAAACGACGCTCTAGAGCACCATCTTTCTCTATAGATTCACGGTACTCATTCATGGTGGTAGCCCCTATACATTGGATTTCTCCACGTGCTAGTGCTGGCTTGAACATATTGGAAGCATCAAGACTCCCAGAGGCACTACCAGCGCCCACGAGGGTATGTATTTCATCAATGAATAGGATCACATCCTTGTTCTGTTCCAGTTCGTTCATAATCGCCTTCATACGTTCCTCGAACTGTCCGCGGTACTTGGTACCTGCCACAAGTGAGCCTAAGTCCAGTGTTACCACACGCTTATTGAACAAGGCACGTGATACCTTACGCTCAATGATACGCATAGCAAGCCCTTCGGCCACAGCACTCTTTCCTACCCCAGGCTCTCCGATGAGTAAGGGGTTGTTCTTTTTTCTACGGCTGAGAATCTGGGAGACACGCTCTATCTCCTTAAAGCGGCCTACCACAGGGTCAAGCTTGCCTTGGCGAGCCATAAGGGTTAAATCCTTCCCAAAGTTATCTAAAACAGGTGTATTAGTTTTCTGGTTTGAGTTGTTTTTTTGAGGAGTAGAGGGTGACAAAATGTCAGATTTTTCGTCTTCATCGTCATCCTCGTAGGCGTACGAACTCATAAAAGTACGTTCGTCTTGTTTTTTCTCATTGTTAATCATCTCAAACTGTTGTCTCACATTCTCGTAATTAATCTTTTCCTGATTAAGGAGCTTAGTGGTTGGATCACTGTTATTTCTAAGGATACACAAGAGCAGATGAGCGGTCTTGATTTGGTCATTCTTGAAACTTTTTTGTTCAAGGACAGTGGCCTTCATCGCATTTTCTGCCTGTAGGGTAAGGGGGATACTCTTCTCAAGCTGAGAGGCAGCCGTATCTGAATAGGAATTGATAGAATTGGCAAGTGATTCCGTTTTTCTCTGCAAGGTAGGTATGTTAGCATTCAGGGCAGCGAGCACTTCAAAAGCACTTCCATCCGTTTCTTTAAGGATACCCAATAGCAAATGCTCAGTCCCTACCACACTATGTTTCATACGGATAGCTTCGAGCTTTCCCGTATTGACTACATTTTTTACTCTTGGTGAAAAGTTATCGTTCATAAATAGGGTTGTCCTTTATTGTGGGGCTAAGTTATGATTTTTACTTCATACGGCAAAAATAATGCCATGAATTTTTTGTCAGTTTCCCCCACTTTAACAAGCATAGACTGGGTTTGTTAAAGTAATTAGCGATTGGGGGTTATTTTAAGTTTTGCAAACTCTTCTCTAGCGTCTCAATCTTGGCCAAGGCATCGGCCTCTTTCTTACGCTCTGTTTCTATTACTTGTGCAGGAGCAGAAGAAACGAACCTCTCGTTGGAGAGCTTAGCACGTACCGATTTTAAGAATCCTTGTACATGAGCAAGTTCCTTTTCCAATTTTTTGATCTCTTCCTCTACATTGATCTTGTCCAAAATAGGAACAAAGTACTCATTGGCCTTTACACGGAAAGAGACAGCACCTTCTACGGCGGAATCAGTATAGGAAATAGCGGGGATATTGCCCAATTTCTGAATAATACTATCCCAATGGGTAGGTAGTTGTTCACTATTAATCACTGATAGGCTGATTTCGTCCTTGAAAGCAATGTTTTTCTCCTTGCGAATGGTACGTACACCAGAGATGACCTCCTGAACAAACTCAAACTCGGCTAAGATACCTTCGTCAAAGGCCTTTTGCTCAGGGTAAGAGGCCACTATAAGTGCTTCTTGAGGGGTTCTTGGAGCTATTTGCTGCCAAATTTCTTCGGTAACAAATGGCATGAAAGGGTGTAAGAGCTTTAGGTTATCCTCAAATAGCGCAATTACCTCTGTAAGAGTTTGGTTATCAATAGGTGCTCCATAAGCAGGCTTGATAATCTCCAAGAGCCATGAGCAGAAATCGTCCCATACAAGTTTGTATATCTTCATCAGCGCATCGGAGATACGGTATTTGCTAAAGTCATCTTCGGTTTCGCTCAGTACCTTTTGGAATCGTGCATTAAACCACGCAATAGCCCTTTTGGAATGGTCAGGCTGAGGAATACCGGCTGTTTGCCAACCTTTGACAAGGCGGAAAGCATTCCATATCTTATTGGCAAAGCCACTGCCTTGTTGGCATAAGGCTTCATCAAAAAGCAAGTCATTCCCCGCTGAAGAAGATAGGAGTAAGCCCACACGTACTCCATCGGCACCGAAGTCCTTGATCAGTTGTAAGGCGTCGGGGGAGTTGCCCAAGGACTTGGACATCTTGCGACGGAGCTTATCCCTTACCAGTCCTGTGAGATATACATTGGTAAAAGGTTTGTCACCAGCAAACTCATAGCCTGCAATGATCATTCTAGCTACCCAGAAGAAGAGAATATCAGGTCCTGTAACTAAATCTTGGGTAGGGTAGTAGTATTTGAAATCCTCGTTATCAGGCTCTAAAATACCATTGAATACACTCATAGGCCAAAGCCATGAGGAGAACCAAGTATCCAAGGCATCTTCGTCTTGGCGTAGGTCGTCCAAGGTAAGGGCAGGATTATGGCTTTTTTCTTTAGCTAAAGCCAATGCCTCTTCTTTGGTTTCTGCCACGACAAAGTCTTCTTTGCCAGTGCCATAGTAGTAAGCAGGAATCTGTTGTCCCCACCAGAGTTGGCGAGAGATATTCCAGTCGCGAACATTCTCCAACCAGTGACGGTAAGTATTGTCAAAACGCTTAGGATAGAGCTTGATTTCCTCGGTTTCCACCACTGCCTTAAGTGCAGGCTTTACTAGCTCTTCCATCTTGAGGAACCACTGGTCTAAGGGGCGCTGTTCCACTACGGCACCTGTACGTTCGGAGGTGCCTATATTATTGGTATAGTCTTCTGTTTTGGAAAGGAGGGCGTTGGCTTCCAATTCTTTAACAATTTCCTTGCGTACTACAAAGCGGTCTTTGCCCTTGTAATGCTTACCGTGTTCGTTAAGCTTACCTTCGTCGGTGAAAGTATCTAAGATAGGCAATTGGTGTCTTAGCCCTATTTCATAGTCATTGATATCATGGGCAGGGGTAATTTTCAATGCTCCTGTACCAAACTCCATATCCACGTAGTCATCTTGGATAATAGGTACGGCACGTCCTACTACAGGGATAATTACTCTCTTGCCTTGTAGATGCTTGTAGCGCTCATCATTAGGATTGACACATACGGCCACGTCCCCAAAAATCGTTTCAGGACGAGTGGTAGCCACTGTAAGAAATTCTTCAGAATCCTCTACCTTATATATAAGGTAATAAAGTTTACCGTTTTGTTCCTTGTAGATCACCTCCTCATCGGAAAGGGTTGTCTTGGCCTCTGGATCCCAATTGACCATGCGATAGCCACGATATATATACCCCTTATTATACAGCTCCACAAATACCTTAATTACAGAGCGATATAGCTCATCGTCCATAGTAAATTTGGTGCGATTCCAGTCACAAGAGCAGCCCAATTTCTTGAGTTGTTCGAGGATGACACCCCCATACTGGTGCGTCCATTCCCAAGCGTGCTTAAGGAACTCCTCACGCGTAAGATCACTCTTTTGGATTCCCTGCTCCTTGAGCTTGGCTACAACTTTGGCTTCGGTAGCGATAGAGGCATGGTCGGTACCAGGTACCCAACAAGCATTGAAGCCCTTGAGGCGTGCACGACGGATGAGTACATCCTGTATGGTATTGTTCAGCATATGCCCCATGTGTAACACTCCTGTCACGTTGGGAGGAGGGATCACAATGGTGTAAGGTACTCGTTTGTCGGGAGTTGAGCTAAAAAATCCGTGCTCCATCCAGTAAGCATACCACTTAGTTTCGAAGTTCTCAGGTGAATATTTTGTCGTAATTTCCATTTTTGGCATGATATTTGTTAGTGTATAAATGTCTTATGATTTAATGAGGGGACAAAATTAAAAAAAAAAAATTACATTATATATTTGTTTTTAAAAAAAGTATTGTAATTTTGCACCCAGTTAAAGCGAAGAAACTAAATAGTAATTATAAATTAAATTTTTAAAACAATGAAAAAAATCTTATTTTTTCTACTTGCTGTAACATTCGGATTTGTTGCACAAGCGCAAAACAAAGCAGAAATCAAGTTTGTTACCGAAGAAATTGACTACGGAACAATCAAACAAGGAGCTGACGGAGTTCGTGTATTTGAGTTCAAGAATACAGGTAAAGCTCCACTGGTAATCTCAGGTGCAAGCTCAAGCTGCGGATGTACAGTACCTTCTTATCCTAAAGATCCTATTGCACCAGGTGCAACAGGAAAAATAGAAGTAAAATATGATACACAACGTGTAGGTGCTATCGCCAAAACAATCATGGTTACTTCTAATGCTACAGATACCCCTAACATTGCCCTTAGAATCAAAGGTAAAGTAGAGGCTAATAACTAAGGATTAGATTTTTAATTAGTTAATAATGTTATAAAAGCTGTCTCTTCACAGAAGAGACAGCTTTTCTTACAAAAAGAGAAGATATGAAGCGAAATGAAAATATCGTATTGCTCTCTCGCGATCACCATTTCGGCCTACTGCATGTGTGGAAGATCAAGCAAGGTCTCAGCAAAGGAATCGCCCCAGAGCGTATTGCTGCCTATATAGCTTTTCATTGGCAACATAACCAGCAGGCACATTTCTTAGAAGAAGAGCAATACCTTTTTCCCTATATCAAGAACGAACTGATAGACCAAGCCCTAAGGGAGCATGAGCAAATCCGACAGCTCATAGCCCAGAGTTCAATTGCCCCTACAGAGGCACTGCTGACCCAATATATGGAGCTACTCACCGCACATATTCGCTATGAAGAGCGCGTACTCTTTCCCTATATGGAGCAAAATCTCTCCGATGAGATCTTGGCCGAAATAGGGCGAAACCTCAGTGCTGAACATCATACTGAGGTAGAAGAATACCCAGATGCTTTTTGGCAATGATTTGCTAAAAAATAGAATTATTTCAAAGAAAATAGTTACCTTTGCACCCTTAAAAATAAGCTTATGATATTACCTATTGTAGCCTATGGAGACCCCGTCCTTAGAAAAGTATGTGATACAATACCAGAAGATTATCCTGCGCTTGACAAGCTTATAGAGGATATGTTCCAAACCATGTATCATAGCAATGGCGTAGGGTTGGCTGCACCCCAAGTAGGGCAGGCTATCCGTCTCTTTGTAGTAGATACGGTAGGCTTCTCTGAAAATGAAGATCTTACCCCAGAGGAACAAGCCTATCTCAAAACCTTTAAGAAAGCTTTTATCAACGCTAAAATCCTCCAAGAGGAAGGCGAACCTTGGGCTTTTAACGAAGGTTGCCTAAGTATTCCTGGGATAACAGAAGACGTTCGCCGCAAACCTACCCTTGTGATAGAATACCAAGATGAGCACTTTGTAAAACATACCGAAACCTTCTCAGGCCTTGTAGCACGTGTTATACAACACGAGTATGACCATATAGAGGGAATCCTATTTACCGATCACCTTTCCTCCTTCAAAAAGCAACTACTTAAAAACAAGCTCAATAATATAAGTAATGGCAAGATAAAGGTAGGTTATAAAATGAGATTTTTTGAAACCAATAAGAAAAGAACCCGTTAAAAATATACTATAAATGAAATTAAATCAAATATTGACTATTTCAGGGAAGCCAGGTCTCTACCAGCTACAATCCCGCACACGTACAGGATTCTTAGCACTTTCACTCCTTGATGACAAACGTATCAGTATTGGTCTGAGAAGCAATGTAAGCTTACTTTCAGAAATTGCGATTTATACTTTGGAGGGAGAAAAACCCCTAGAGGAGATATTTACAGCCATTAAAGAAAAGGAAGAAAATAACAAAACCAAGATTTCTCACAAGGCACCCGATGCCGAATTGGAGGCTTATTTCTTCTCAGTGGTACCTAACTATGACGAAGATAGAGTGTACCCAAGCGATATAAAAAAAATTATCCAGTGGTATAACCTACTGATAGATAAAGGATTCTTAGATAGTGAAGAGTGAAAAATGAAGAGTGAAAAGTGGTTCCTGTAGAATTATTCACTTTTCACTTTTCACTCGTCACTAAAAAAGGGGGCACTTTGTAAGGGCGAAAAAAACGCTTTTACAAGGTGCATTTTTTGTAAACAAAAAGATGAAAAAAACTTTAATTTTCTTTGTTTTTTTGAAAATAAAACCTTAATTTTGCGACAATGAAAGCGAATGGACATTTTTTCTCAAAGCACACTATAGGAATGCTCTTTTGTATAGGCTTGGCAGCCCTTACATGGCTGGTAGGAAACCTATCTAAGCAAGCTACTCAGCTCTATACAGTGAAGCTGAGTTATAAGGAAATACCCTCTCGTGAGTTCATAGAGCCTCAGACACCTTTTTCTGTAAAAGTAGAGTTGGAGGGAGAGGGGTTCGCCCTATTTAAGTATGCTTTTTCCACGCCTACTCTTTCGGTCAATATTAGCGAACTTAGAAAGGCAGGGAAGGATAAGTATGTATTTACTCCAAGCATGCTCAGTCAAATCAACAAAAAGTATTTCCCTGAGGTAAAGCTGCTGAGTATCCAGCCCAACACCCTGAGTATTCATTATCAGAAAATGAAGCAAAAGAAAGTACCTGTGAAGTTACAGTTCTTGTTTCCCTTGCAGGAGGATCATCGCATAGATACCTATCAAGTCTTCCCTGATTCGGTGCAGGTGAGCGGTTTGGAACAGGACTTAGATACTCTTACGGGACTTTACCTAAAGCTAAGACGAAAAAAGAATGTAACCAATTCTTTCTCAGGGGAAATTCCTCTGAAAAGTACCTCAAAGATACACTATGATACCGATAAGGTGAGCTATTCCTTACAGATTATTCGTGTAACAGAGCAATCCATGGAAGTGCCTATACAGCTACTTCACCAGCCACTGACCGCTCAGGTGCAGTTACTTCCGGAGAAAACCATGGTGCTCTTATCTGGAAATATGGAGACCATACGAAACCTCAAGCCCTCCGATATTGTAGTGGTAGCGGACTATAACAAGCGCAAGGAACAGACTATTCCTCTTGAGGTATACAAGAAACCCCTTTCTGTGTCGGTTACCCTCAAGCAGGAGACACAGGTAGAATATCTTATAATACACCCATGATGACAACCGTAGGACTTACAGGCGGCATAGGTAGCGGCAAGACTACCATAGCCAATCTCTTTGCCACAGAGTTTGCCATACCTATCTATATAGCCGATACCAAGGCCAAAGAGCTTATCGCTCAGGACACCCACTTGCAGCAGGAGATAAAAGCCCTTTTGGGAGAAGAAGCCTTTGTGGAGGGAAAGTACAACACGGCTTTTGTGGCAAGTATTGTCTTTTCCACTCCCGAAAAGCTCCAAGCCCTGAATCAACTGATACACCCTTATGTACAGCAGGACTTTGAAAGATGGAGAGAAGAGCAGCATAGCCCCTATGTCATCAAAGAGTCAGCCATACTCTTTGAGAGTGGTTCCTATAAGGATTGCGATTATATCATCACTGTAACGGCTCCCTTAGAAGAGCGTATTCGCAGGGTTATGCTCCGTGATAAGATTGATAGAAAAACTGTTGAAAAAAGAATAAAAAATCAATGGAATGATGAAAATAGAATAAAATTATCAACATTTGTTGTGGATAATAGAGATTTCGGTAGAAATTTAGATAAAATCCAAACAATCCATTGTAAAATAATGGAAATGATAGATGAAAATGCAGAAAATTAACCAAAAAGTTAAACATTGTTAAAAACTAAATATATCAAAAAAATAATTATAATTTTGCCTGATGAATAAGAGAAGTTATATTATTGCTCTAATATTGATGCCTATAGCGCTTATAGGTCTGATATCTATTCAGTTTTATTGGGTAAAGAGTTCTATTGATAATAAAGAAGAAGCCTTTACACATTCGGTACAACAGGCACTGAACTCGGTGGCAGAATCGGTAGAACTGAAAGAAATTAACAAGTATATTACCCGATTTATAGAGTTAAAAGGAAAAGATAGTTTAGGTTCTTTGAAATCTTCACAGATTCGTGATTTGGTTTTTGTACAAGAGAATAAGAATACCAAGGAGACATTCACTTACAAACATCAAGTATTGGAGGAGGGGTATACAGTACCTTCGGAACTGTTCAACCTACCCAAAGGGGATACCACTCAGATACGTAATTATGTAAGCAAACAGACTTCACGAACCTTTGGCCCCACTCAGGGATTGGACGGGCAACGCTTTAATAGTACTACCATTAAAGAAAAAACAGGCCGTATCACCTCCTTTGACAAGGCTATGTTCGAGGAGCTATTTAGAGAGGTATCGGCCAAACTCTCTATAGAGAATAGGATTACAGCGCCTCAGTTGGATGTTCTTTTGGAAAGAGAACTCAGAAACAGAGGCTTAAACTTGGATTTTGAGTTTGCTATCTATGATAAGTCACTCCCTAAGGACAAACAAATGACCAGTGTTGTCTCTGCACGGTTCGCCCCCAATGCAAAGAATATGTACACTATTGCTTTGCTTAGGAATCAGGCGGGGGATTCGCATTATGAGTTACAAGTACATTTCCCTGATAGGCAGCGCTACTTGCTCTCTTCGGTAATTATGCTGGCTGTATGGGTGTTCATATTTACAGCGATAATTATTTGGGCTTTTGCTAAGACCTTTATCCAGATGCGTACTCAAAAGCAAATCAATGAAATCAAAACCGATTTCATTAACAATATGACCCATGAGTTCAAAACACCTATTGCTACCATCAACTTAGCTCTCGATGCAATGAAGAACCCACAGGTGATGAGCGATCCAGAGAAGATGTCTTTCTACCTTAAGATGCTGCGCGATGAAAACAAACGTATGCATGCCCATGTAGAGAATGTGTTGCAGATTTCAAAATTGGACAAAAACCAAGTGGAGATAGAAAAAGAACCACTTGATGCACATGAACTGATAGAGAATGCCATAGCCCATGTACAACTTTTGATAGACGATCGTAAGGGTAAGATAAAGAAGCATTTGCAAGCGGAAAACTCTGATATACTGGCTAACGAAATGCACTTTACCAATGTGATTGTCAATATATTGGAGAATGCTATTAAGTACTCACCCGAAGCCCCTGATATAGATATATATACCGAAGTGGCTCATAACAAATTGGTTATCCGTATTCAAGATAAGGGACAAGGGATGAGTAAGGCGGTACTGAAAAAGATTTTTGAAAAATTCTATCGCGAACATACAGGCGACTTGCATAATGTGAAGGGACATGGATTGGGATTGGCTTATGTAAAGCGCATCGTAAAATACCACGATGGAGAGGTATATGCTGAGAGTGAAAAAGGAAAGGGAAGTACATTTGTGATAAAGGTGCCCTTAATTATCTGATAGACCTTTGTTGCGCTTGGTTTTTAATTAAGTTAGAAAAAATATATAAACGTAAAAAAATAGTATTAATTTAAATGTTGAAATAATGGAAGCAGTTAATAAAAAAATTCTTCTTGTAGAAGATGATCCAAATTTTGGAACTGTACTAAAAGACTATTTGTCCATGAGTGGCTTTGATGTTACCTTGGCTAAGAATGGAATGGAAGGCTTTGACAAGTTTCGTAAAGACCCATACGATATGTGTATTTTGGACGTAATGATGCCATATAAGGATGGTTTTACTCTTGCCAAAGAAATCCGTGAAAAGAACGAAAAAGTGCCTATCATCTTCCTTACGGCAAGAACCATGCGTGAGGACGTGATTAAGGGGTATAAATCAGGAGCTGATGACTACCTCAATAAGCCTTTTGACTCAGAGGTGCTACTGATGAAAATCCGTGCAATGCTCCAAAGAAAATCTATCGATACAGTGATAGATAGCAAGAAGTTTGAGTTCCAAATAGGAGATTTCTTCCTTAACTCTAAGCTTCGTTTCCTTCGTTACAAGGACGAAGAGCCGCTAAAACTCTCTCCAAAAGAAAATGAGCTTTTGCGCTTGTTGGCCTTGCATGAGAATGACCTAATGCCTCGAGAACTTGCCCTTAATAAAATCTGGAAAGACGACAACTACTTCACCTCTCGTAGTATGGACGTGTATATTGCTAAACTCCGCAAATACCTCAAGAAAGACGAAAATGTAGAGATTGTCAATATACATGGTGAAGGTTTCCGTCTCCTTACTGGTAAGGAAGAGGAAGAAGAGGAAAACGCTTAATAGATGTAAAAAATAAGTAAGGTAATAGGTAAAAGGTATTTGCTACTTTTTACCTTTTACTTTATACTCACATATCTAAGATTTAGGCATTCACTTAGCTTTACTTTTCATTATTCATTTTTCACTTTTATGATATGAATGATTTTCCAAAGACTGAAAGATTATGTAATTATCATAGCATACAAGCGCTTTTCAAAGAAGGCAAAAGCATCAAGAAATACCCCTTGAAGCTCATTTATCTTCCCTTAGATAAGGCGCTTACTCCCTCGCAAGTGCTTATAAGTGTCCCTAAGAAGAAGCTTAAAAGAGCTGTAGATAGAAACCGTATCAAGCGCTTGATAAGGGAGAGTTATCGTAAGGAAAAGCACCTACTATCCTCCCAAGGTAAGTCTTATTCCTTAGCACTTATTTATATGAGTGATGAGCTGGTCTCCTATGAGCAAATATATGCTCTTGTAGCTGCTTTGTTAAGACAACTTTCTTTGTCCGTATAGGAGCTGTTTTTCAAGGGGATTTTCCGTGTAAAAAAATAAGAGAAAAACATAGGTTATGTCATTATTTTTTTGTAAATTTGCAACTACAAATAAAGTTATATTATGAATTTACACGAATATCAAGCGAAGGAAATCCTCTCAGGGTTCGGAGTACGCATACAGCGTGGTGTAGTAGCTACCACAGCTGATGAGGCTGTGAAAGCTGCTGAAAAACTAACTCAAGATACAGGTACCCAATGGTATGTAGTGAAAGCACAAATTCATGCTGGGGGACGTGGTAAAGGCGGTGGCGTAAAGCTAGCTAAGAACTTAGATCAGGTCAAAGAAATCTCTTCTCAGATCATAGGCATGAACCTTGTAACTCCTCAGACTCCTAAGGAAGGTAAAAAGGTACATCAGGTGCTAATTGCTGAGGACGTTTTCTACCCAGGTGAGAGCGAACCTAAGGAATATTATATGTCCGTACTGCTCAATCGTGCCAAAGGAAAGAATATGATCATGTATTCTACCGAAGGAGGTATGGATATAGAAGCAGTAGCTGAAAAGACGCCTCACCTTATCTTCACCGAAGAAATAGATCCTGAATTGGGATTGTTGCCTTTCCAAGCGAGAAATGTAGCTTTTAACTTGGGATTAGAGGGTGAAGCCTTTAAGGAAATGGTGAAGTTTGTAACAGCTTTGTACAAGGCCTATATCGCTTCCGATGCGAATCTTTTTGAAATAAACCCTGTGCTAAAGACTTCCGATAACAAAATACTTGCTGTAGATGCCAAAGTAACTATTGATGACAATGCGCTCTATCGTCATAAGGATTATGCCGAATTGCGTGATACTCGTGAAGAGCGTCCTATAGAAGTAGAAGCCAAGGCTGCTGGTCTTAACTATGTAGATTTGGACGGAAACGTAGGCTGTATGGTCAATGGTGCAGGACTTGCCATGGCTACCATGGACCTTATCAAGCAAGCAGGTGGAGAGCCAGCCAACTTCTTGGACGTAGGTGGGACAGCCGATGCAGCACGTGTGGAAACTGCTTTCCGTATTATTCTAAAAGACCCTAATGTAAAGGCTATTTTGGTAAATATCTTCGGAGGTATCGTACGTTGTGATCGTGTAGCTCAGGGTATTGTAGATGCTTATAAGAATATGGGAGCTGATATTAAAGTGCCTATTATTGTACGCCTACAAGGAACCAATGCTGAGATTGCTAAAGAAATCATTGACAAATCTGGTCTTGCAGTACATTCTGCTATTCAGTTCCAAGAAGCAGCGGACAAAGTGAAAGAAGTATTGAAATAAAATTACATTTTATAGTTGGAAAGCCTTGCATGTCAAGGCTTTCTTTTTAATATAATAGCTTATGTATAATTCTATTATCACAGGTACAGGATATTATGTGCCGGAGAATATAGTAACCAATGATGACCTTTCTAAGCTCATGGATACTTCTGATGCTTGGATACAAGAGCGAACAGGGATTCAGCAGCGTCGTTTTGCTACTCGTGGAAAGGATACTACAACCTCTATGGGGGTACGTGCCGCCCAAATGGCTATGGAAAAGGCTAAGATAAGTAAGGAGGATATTGATTTTCTTATTTTTGCAACTCTTAGTCCTGATTATTATTTCCCAGGCTGTGGTGTATTAGCTCAAAAGGAATTGGGACTTCATACGGTAGGGGCTTTGGATATTCGCAACCAGTGTTCAGGCTTTATCTATGCACTATCGGTAGCCGACCAATTTATTAAGACAGGAATGTATAAAAATATCTTGGTGATAGCCTCCGAGATGCAGTCACCTGCATTGGATCTTACCACTCGTGGGCGTAATATGGCAGTACTTTTCGGAGATGGAGCAGGGGCAGCAGTGCTTTCTCGCTCTCAGGAGAGTGGAAAGGGTATACTCTCCTCTCACCTACATAGCGAAGGAGCGCATGCCGAGGAATTAGCTATTCTTACCCCAGGGGTAGGGAAGAAGTGGGTTACTGATCTCTTAAAGGAAAATGACCCAGAGGACACCTCTTATTTCCCTTATATGAATGGGCAGTTTGTTTTTAAAAATGCGGTGGTACGTTTCTCTGAAGTGATTATAGAGGGACTCAAGGCTAATAAACTCACCGAAAGTGATATAGACCTATTCATACCTCACCAAGCCAACTTGCGTATCTCCCAGTTTATCCAACAGAAATTTAAACTCTCTGACGCCCAGGTGTTTAACAATATCCAGAAATATGGAAATACCACTGCGGCCTCTATTGCTATAGCCTTGGCTGAAGCTGTGGAACAAGGCCGTGTCAAAGAGAATGATATTCTTCTGTTAGCTGCTTTTGGTAGTGGCTTCACTTGGGGAAGTATAGTGATTAAGTGGTAAGGTTAATTCACCTAAATCTAACATAGCATTGATAAGCCCTATATATCCAAAGGACGGTATGTCTTTTTGGAATATGGGGCATTCTTCTATTTTTCCCTCTTTCAATAGCCGTTGCCTACAAGTGCCATTGAGCAGAAAGGAAGTAGGGGTATACCACTTAACCCCGTCAGAGAATACGAGATTAGCATAACTACTATCGGTAACCATTCCTTTTTTGATAAAGATCACCTCATCGGTAGGCGCTTCTTTCTTGAGACGGTTAAGTTGTTCTCTATCAGAGAATTTATAGGAATATTCCAAATCTCCTACATCTATACAACTTATTGACTTAATAGGAGTTATCTGATAAGGGATAACTTCTAATGTATAATCATAGGCACTATAAACAAAACGGATTTTGTATTTTCCTTTTTCGGGAAGGACTTGTTTGCTTAGAATATCTTCTAAAGAAAATACTTTTTCACTTGGGAAAAAGTGTGAAAAAGTTTTTTTTATACGCTCTTGGTGGTATTCTATATGGAAGATACGACTATCCAATAGCTTTATAGTCTCAATAAACTTATTTTCTTGCATATTCTTAGTTAGGAATATATATTTTTTCTAATATTTCCTTGTATTCGCTCTCAGGATTGCTGTGAGCAGTAATTCCTGCCCCACTTTTATAATAGAATTTTTCTCCTATACGTTCGATAAATCGGATAAGCACACATGTATTGAGAGAATACCCATCAAATATACCTGCAATTCCCGTATAGTAACCTCTATCATAGGTTTCTGCCTCTTGAATGATTTCCATAGTTTTCTCTCTTGGTGCCCCACAGATAGAGCCAGCAGGAAGGAGCTTAACCAAAATATCACCTAAGTGGTCATACCAGTTAGCAGAGAGCGTTCCCACAATTTCGGAGCTAGTTTGTAGTAGGTTTCCTGTAGATTTTTCTATCACATCCACATAGCGAAATTTACTTACTTGTACCTCGGAGGCAACTTGTTCTAAATCTTTTGATAGTAGAGCAACAACCTTATGATGTTCGTCTATTTCCTTCTGATTATTTAGTAGCAGCTCTTTAGCATTGGGAATGGTAGCACTGATAGTTCCCTTCATGGGATAGGTTTTTATCTTATTAGCTTCTATTTTTATGAAAATTTCAGGAGAAAAACATACCCATTCGTCTTTGTAAAGGATTTTGTATTTGGCTTTGGCATTGTGGTATACTTTTCCTAAAGAAATAGGTGCTATTTCGGTAGCAAAAGTAAGATTGATAAGCTCTGTATCCCCTTTTTTTAAGTGAGAAAATACTTTTTTAAAGGATTCCTCAAAAGTTTTGTAAGGGATGGGGTGTTTTTCTATTGTAATAGGATCGGAAATAGGTGTTTTTTCTTCAGAAAAGGAAAAATGAATGTCCTGTGGTAATTCTGATAGGGGAAATACCTGTCCTTGGGTTCCTTCATAATTGACAACAAAGAAGCAAGGAGTCTGTTTTTCTCCTAGTTGATTGAGCATTTCTGCCCATTTTGGAAGTATTTTCATCAGCTTTTTTTCTCTTCGTTAAAGTAAATAAGGTAGTAGAACATACCGCGTTCTTCGTCCCAACCTTTTTCTACAAATTTTTCAGCAGATTCAGGGTTGATGAAGTCCATACGGATTTGTACATTGGTATCAAGGTCTATGATATTCTTGATTTTTTTACGCATATCCGATACCGCTTTATTGACAATGGGGAAAGAAGAAACGTCTTCTATATAGTATTTCTTTCCTTTGGTCTCTTTGAAGTTGTGAAATTCGGGAATCAGATCCATATATCCCTCCTTAGGGCTTTGGTCTTCATCGTCCTCATGGGCATCAAATTCCTTCTTGAACACCTTATCGCCCAAGACCTCATTGAGGAAGTGGGTTTCTTCAAACTCATCGTTTTTGGCAAAGTGATTCACTGCACGATTCATAAATAGGATTTCTTCCTGCTTCCCCTCAGTAGGGAGAACTACTTCTTTGGCAAAATCCTGACACATCTTGAGGTACTTTTTGGTAAAAAAAGCATCATCGGCAAGCACATCAATCCCTAAGAACTGTTCTGTCCAGTACTTGGTATCATAGCGATTGCTATCCACAGAAAGTATTTTGTATCCGCCTTCTTCATTGACATTGAAGATAAGGCAACCCTTGTCCAAGCGATTGACATTCACTCCTTCTTCCAAGAGGATCTCCAATTGGCTTTGCCCTTGCTCGAATTGGAGAAAATTCTGTTTCATCTCGGATTTAAAAATCCCAATAGCTTCCACCTTGGTATTGTCTAGGGTGATATGAGTGAGATAGGCTACATAGAGTTCGCCTGACTTTATGTGTGGATGGTTGGACTGCTCATATAACAGCTGAGCGATTCGTAGCGAATGGGTATGTATGGTAGAGGGATTGGTGAAAACCTCATAGGCGATGCCAAACATCTCGTTGAATTCCAAGGAAGTTTCATTGACAAAACGCATATAGTTTTCTTCCTTTTCCCTAAAGGGCTTTAGGAAATATTCCTTGAGCACGCTAGTGATTTGGTCATTTAGGACATAGGGCTGCTGAGAGAGAAAGAGGTTTTCTCCCTTCTGCATATTCCCTACCTGATGTATAGAAAGGGACTCAATCTGGGTGTTAAAGAGGTCTAACATTTTTTTTAAGGATTAAAATGGGCGCAAAGATAGGAAAAATTATTTTTGTAGCAATCGGTACCCCATATACCCTAGCGGTAGCGCCATGATGCCTAAGTAAAGCGCATTCTCTGCTACAAGTAGGGGCTGCAAAAGGGCAATAACAATGATCCCAAAGATAGCCCCTCCTAAGTGAGCCGCATGCCCTACATTGTCCCCCTCACGAGGGTTGAGCATTTGGTATACCGAATAACCAAAATAAATGGTACCAAAGAGCCAACCAGGGATAAAATTCACCCTTAGCTGTGGCACGAGAGCTATGGCCGCAAAGATAATACCAGAGACGCCTCCTGAGGCACCAATGGCAGAGTAATAGGGCTGATGCCTATAGATGTATAGGCAGAAAAGATTACCCAAGACGATGGCTCCCAAATAGATGAGCATAAAGACCCCTGCTCCCATTTCTTCGATGATAATCTTGTGGAAGAAGAACAGAGAGATCATGTTGAATATCAGGTGTTCCCACCCAGCATGCAAAAAGCCTGAGGAGATCAGTCGCAAGTAGTCTCCCCCTTGTACAGCCTTGACATTGAACATATAGCGACGAAAGAAAGCCTCGTGGGTGAAGCCATAGTAGCTCATACCTATAGTAACTATAAGAATACTATAGAAGAGAATATCGGTAATCATGCTTTTTAAGAATAATATTCGTCCTCACTATAGCCGTGATATTCGTCAAATTCATCTTGGTCAAACTCAAAATCGTTGAACTCTGAGTCAAACTCATCAAAATCCTCTGCCACAAAGTTCTTCTCTGGGGCATCTTCGGGGACAAACCCATGGGAGGTTAGGATATGGGGATAGCTAACTCCTTCTACCTCATGACCTATTTCCTTCAGATCCACGAAGAATGTCCACATATTGTAGAAGTCGTATACATAGAGGAAGTGTCGGTTGTCCTCATCCATGACCGATTCCAAGATGGTGTCGGCCATCACTGGGGTATCTCCCTCTGTGTCAAAGAGGCTGAACTCTTCTCCTTGGTTCCAATCCTCATCACTCTTATAGAAAGAGGCCATTTCTTCCCCATTGAAGCCAAAGGAAGTGGAGATACATTTGTGGAAATCCTCCAAGCTAATGTGACTTTCCACTTCTATATCGCGGAATACATCGGTATCCACGTCTAAAATTACTCTAAAACGATATATCATAATGAATGTTTTCTAAGATTCTTTGTTGTAAAAAGTATTGTACATATCCTTGTATTTTTCAAGAATGATGCGACGCTTGAGCTTTAGGGTAGGGGTGAGGTGTCCTGCATCTATACTCCACTCATCGGGGGTAAGGTCAAAGACTTTCACCTGTTCCCACTTACCTAATCGCTTATTGATGCGTTCTATTTCTTGACCTATACGCTCACGCACACGTGTATCCTTGACAAGGGCTTCATTGCTTAGGGTGCTAGCTTCCCCATGTCGCTTGAGCCACTCACGCACGAAAACAAAATTGGGTTGTACCAAGGCAGCAGGCATCTTTTCTCCTTCGCCTACGACCATGGCTTGTTCTATAAAACGGGATTGCTTGAGCTTGTTTTCTATATATTGGGGGGCTATATACTTCCCTCCAGAGGTCTTGAACATCTCTTTTTTGCGATCAGTGATAGTCAGAAAGCCCTCTTCGTCCAAGATGCCTATATCTCCTGTATGGAAAAACCCATCTTTGTCAATGGCTTCATGGGTTTGCTCTTCATTCTTGTAGTAACCTAGCATGACATTAGCTCCCTTGCAGAGGATTTCCCCATCTTCGGCTATCTTTACCTCTATATTATCAATAGGCTTGCCTATAGTGCCCACTTTCCAAAGATGTCCTTTCTTACAATTAACGGAGATCACAGGTGAAGTTTCTGTGAGGCCATACCCTTCCCAAATAGGGATTCCTGCGGCAGAGAATACTCTCACCAGGCGTGGTTGTAGTGCTGCACTTCCACAAATCATCTGTAAGTGTCCTCCTAATGCCTTTTTCCATTTGGAGAAGATAAGTTTGCGGGCTACCTTCAGTTTCATATCGTACCACCATCCGTTTTTGCCGTAAGGCTCATATCGGTACCCTAATCGCAATGCCCAGAAGAATAGGCTCTTAGCAATGCCAGAAAGGGCGATACCTTTGCTGTAGATGCTATCAAATACCTTCTCAACCACACGCGGTACAACCGTAATCAGTCGTGGCTTTACCTCGGCTATATTTGTGGCTACCTTTTCAAAAGATTCGGCAAAGTATAGGCGGATACCATTATATTGGTATAAGTAGGTGAGCATGCGCTCAAAGATGTGGCAAACAGGCAAGAAGCTCAGGCAAGTATCACCCGCTTTTATAGGTACGCGAGAATGGCAGTTCTTGATATTGCTCAGGATATTATCATGGGAGAGCATCACCCCTTTGGGTTTTCCTGTGGTGCCCGATGTATAGATAATAGTGGCCATATCGGTAGGCTGTATCTGTGCCTTAAGGGCTTCCACTTGGGCTTGGTTCTCTGGATCTTCTCCCAAGGAAAGTATCTCTTGCCAGCCACGTATATTTTCTATAGGGTCAAAAGAGAGGATTTCCTCCATAGTGGGTATTTCTGAGGCTATGCTTGAGACCTTCTCCCATAAGTCTTTGTCCGAAACAAAGCAATATTTTATCTCGGCATGGTTGAAGATATATATATAATCTTCCTTAGGAATAGTGGGGTAGATAGGTACATTGTGGGCGCCAATCTGCATGATGGCCATATCTAAGATATGCCATTCGGTACGATTGTTCGAGGAAACCATCGCAATCTTATCCTTAGGCTTTACCCCTAAGCGTAGCAGAGCGCGGCTTACTTGGTTGATTTTCTCTACATATTCCTTGGAAGAGAGGGGTACCCATTTTTGATTATATTTTGTAACTAACGCATTTTCAATAGGATATTGTTCTAGCTGATAGGCAGGAATATCAAACAAACGAGTTACATCTTTCATTGAACTGTATTTTTTAGTGTATTTATTCTTTGTGCAAAGATACAAAAAATATTTATTAAATGAAGAATGAAGAAAGAAAAGTGAAACTCGAATCATTGACCATTAACCATTAACTATTGTCTTTGTTTTGTTGAAAAATAAAAATTTTATCCTCTAGAGTAGCACAAAGTGTTACCAAAGTGCGAGAAATCAGTCTGTTACTGATGTGTATTTATACATTATTATATAGGAAGAGGTAGAAGAAAACGTACAAAGGGAAGGGGGTGCTTTCTTGAATCAAAAAAAGCGTGTATTTTTGCCGAGGATTTAAGGTAGGTATTACAAAAATCTAAGTACTTAAAAATTAAAGATATGGAAAATATTTCTCCACAAACTATGGAAACAATATCGGCATCACGAGCTATTCCTTCTCTTGAGAAGGGCAAGATTCCTCCCCAAAATTTGGAGCTGGAGGAGGCTGTACTCGGAGGTATGCTTATAGATAAGCGTGGGGTAGATGAGGTCATTGATATTCTTTCCGATGAGGCTTTCTATGTGCCTGCACACCAGAAGATCTATACGGCTATAGATAGGCTCTTCAAGGACTCAAAACCTATAGATATGCTCACGGTACGTGAGCAATTACTCAAGGACGGTACTCTAAAAGAGATAGGAGGGGCTGCTTACCTGGTCTATCTGACAGAAAAGGTATCTTCTTCGGCCAATATAGAGTATCATGCGCGTATTCTTATGCAGAAGTATATCCAGCGCAGGCTCATCAAGATGTCCAATGAGGTTATAGAAGAGGCTTATAATGATGAGACAGATGTCTTTCATCTGTTAGACAGCGCCGAAGAAAAGCTCTTTTCAATCACTCAAGGGAACATTACCCGTACTTCGGAGTCGGCACATAACTTGGTTTTGCAGGCGATTAATAAGATAAAAGAGCTACACAACAGGAAAGAGGAGTTCAGTGGCGTACCCTCGGGCTTTACCAAGGTAGATGAGCTTACCGCTGGTTGGCAGCCTACCGACCTTATCATCGTGGCAGCACGTCCGGCAATGGGGAAAACAGCCTTTACCCTGAGCATGGCACGCAATATAGCGGTAGATAGCAAGATTCCAGTGGCTTTCTTCTCCTTGGAGATGTCCTCCATTCAGCTTATCACAAGGCTTATCTCGTCCGAGACAGGAATTAGCTCCGATAAGTTGCGTACAGGAAAGCTCACCGAAGAGGATTTCGAGCGTCTTACCCACAAGACTCAAAGCCTCTTTGAAGCCCCCTTGTATATAGATGATACCCCTTCGCTTTCTATCTTTGACCTCAGGGCTAAGGCGCGTAAGATGGTCTCTCAGCACCATGTCAAAATCATCTTTATAGATTACCTCCAGCTGATGACTGCCAACGCATCGGGTAAGGGAGTTGGGAACCGCGAACAGGAAATCTCCACGATCTCTCGTAACCTCAAGGCCTTGGCCAAGGAATTAGACCTGCCTATTATCGCCCTTTCTCAGCTTTCGCGTAATGTGGAAAGCCGTTTAGGACACAAGCGTCCCCAACTCTCCGATTTACGTGAATCGGGAGCCATAGAGCAGGATGCGGATATTGTGACCTTCCTCTATCGTCCTGAGTATTACAAACTTGATACATGGGACGATCCCGATGCTTCTTCCACGGCCAATCAGGCGGAGTTTATCATAGCCAAGCACCGTAATGGGGGATTGGATAATATTCGTTTGCAGTTTATTAATGGGGTTTTCAGCAATCTCAACACGCTCTTCTCTGGCACAGCCATAGGACAAGGCGTGCAATCCTTCTCGTCCAAATTTAACAACCAAGAAGAGAACCCCCAAGCAGCACTACCAGCACCCCAAGCAGCACTACAAATACCCCAAGCACCACTACCTGTCCCCAAAGGAGATGTCAATAGTGCTTTCAGTGGGCGGAATGATGATCCCTCTGAGGGTGCGGTAGAATTCTAATTTACTTGATAAGCCTTGCGATTTCTCGGAATTTCTCATGGGTAGAGCGCTTCAGTAAGGCAAAGAGGGCAGCCTCTACGCTGGTGATTTTTCCTTGCCCTTCTCGGATCATCTCAAGGCCTATTTTTTTGTTTTCTTCTGTGCGAGAGGAGACCGCATCGGCCACGACAAAGACTTCATAGCCTGCCGCTATCAGATCCATTGCAGTTTGGTAGATACAGATGTGGGTTTCTATCCCAATAAGCAACACTTGCTTACGGGCATTGGCCTTGACCGCCTCTACAAAAGCAGAAGTACCATAAGCCGAGAAGGTAGTCTTAGCAATAGGGGATTGGCCTGTGAGGTGCTGGGCAATAAGCGCAGAGGTAGCACCCAATTTTTCAGGGGTTTGTTCCACCCATATTATAGGTATATCCAGTAGTTGGCAGCCTTGCACAAGGCTGCTGCTATGCTTTAGTACCGCTTCGGATTGATAGACGATTTGTGATAATTTTCCTTGGATGTCAAGGATAACTAATTGAGTATCATTGATAGATAACATATATTGGCTTTTTCAAATTCAGCAGAACAAAGATAATAAAAATAACGCAAATAAGCCGCGATTCTTGGGTAAAAAATAAAATTTGCCGAATAGTTGTTTATAACCTCAAAAAGTATTATCTTTGCACACCAAAAGTAAGGGTTATTATCTCTCAAGGAAATGGAAGAATGGATTGAAAAAATAGAGAGGTTACTTCCTCTAGTGCAGCAGTATGTACTTTCATTGGAAGAGAGAAATAGGGCGCTGATTCTTCAAGTAGAGATGCTACAAGGCCAGTTGCAGGAGCTTATTAAGCAGAGCCAAGAGCAACAACAGAAGTATCAGGCACTGAGGGTAGCCCAAGCTCTTTTAGGCAGTGATGAAACTAAAACGGAAGCCAAGCTCAAAATAAGTAGGCTCATTCGTGAAATAGAGCAATGTATTGTACAACTTTCACAAGATAAGTAATATGCAAAGCAATGAGTGAGAAGCTACGAATTACCTTGAAAATAGCCGATAGGGTATACCCTCTGAAAATATTTCCAGAGCAGGAGGAGGCCTATCGCCAAGCGGCCGAAAGGATTAACAAACAAATTACATATTTTGAGCAGAACTTTCCTGTGAAAGACCGCCAAGATTCCTTGGCTATGTGTGCCATTTCCTTGGCTACACCGCTCTTTCAAGAGAGCCTTGCTGATGAAAATCAAAAGGAAAAAAATATAGAAAGATTAGAAAAAATACATCAGACTTTAGTAGAAATCAGTAATATATAGATAAAGATTACTGCCTGCAAGAATAGTTTTTTTGGTAAACTCAACAGAAAATAATTCAGAAGGGTGAGTCAAACCACCAAAGCGTGCCGCCTTCACTTGGCGGATACTTGAAGGGTTTGGTAGCTCTAAATATGCTTTTTAGGAGTTTATTCATATATCCTTCTTGCAGGCTTTTTTGTATAATTATATTTTATTTTATGGACGTAACAATGTTAGTAGTAGGTAGTGCCATTGTAGGAATATTTGTAGGGGGCATCTTAGTTTGGTATTCTCTGAAAAAAAAGCAAGAGAAATATGCTTTTAAGGTAGTCAAAGATGCTCAAGAGGAATCTCAGAATATTCTAAAACAGGCAAAAGTAGAAGCCGAAAACATTAAGAAAGAAAAAATCTACCAAGCAAAAGAAAAATTCTTAGAACTCAAGGCTGAGCATGAGAAACTCATCTTGGCTAAAGAAAAGAAAATCTCTGAGACAGAAAAACGTATCAAGGACAAGGAATCACAAGTCTCCAACGAACTGGCTCAGAACAAGAAGCTCAACGATGAGCTGCTGCAGAAGACCGAGGAGTGCAACCACCGCATGTTGCTTGTGGATAAGAAACAGGAGGAAGTGGATAAGCTCCACAAGAGCCAAGTAAAACAATTAGAAGTGATCTCTGGACTGACTGCCGAAGAGGCTAAAACCCAGCTGATTGACTCCCTTAAGAACGAAGCCAAGACCGATGCTATGGCCTATATACAGACCACCGTCGAGGAGGCAAAACTCACTGCTCGCCAAGAGGCGCGAAAGATTATCATCAATACCATACAGCGTATAGGAACAGAAGAGGCTATAGATAACTGTGTATCGGTATTTAACCTCGAATCCGATGACGTAAAGGGGCGCATCATAGGCCGCGAAGGGCGTAATATCCGCGCCTTGGAGGCTGCCACAGGAGTGGAGATTATAGTAGATGATACCCCTGAGGCTATTATCCTCTCTTGCTTTGACTCCGTACGTAGGGAGATAGCGCGCCTTTCTCTCCATAAGTTGGTTACCGATGGCCGTATCCACCCTGCCCGTATTGAGGAAGTAGTCGAAAAAACGACCAAACAGGTAGAAGACGAAATAGCCGAGATAGGTAAGCGTACCATTATTGACTTAGGAATCCATGGCCTTCACCCAGAGCTGATCAAGGCAGTGGGGCGTATGAAATACCGCTCTTCCTATGGACAAAACCTCTTGCAACACTCTCGTGAGGTAGCACGCCTTTGTGGACTGATGGCGGCCGAACTGGGACTGAATGTGAAACTGGCCAAGCGTGCGGGACTTTTGCATGATATAGGTAAAGTGCCTGAGACTGATACCGAGACACCACACGCACTACTGGGTATGGAATGGGCACAAAAGTATGGTGAAAAACCTGAAGTATGCAACGCTATCGGAGCGCACCATGACGAAATAGAAATGACTTCTCTACTCTCTCCTATAGTACAGGTGTGCGATGCCATCTCTGGAGCAAGACCAGGAGCACGTCGTCAGGTATTGGATTCTTATATCCAGCGCCTTAAGGAATTGGAAGATACGGCCTTCTCTTTCCAAGGAGTCAAGAAAGCCTACGCTATACAAGCAGGTCGTGAACTACGTGTGATTGTAGAGAGTGAAAAAGTATCCGACGAAAAAGCAGCAGAACTCTCCTTTAACCTTTCTCAAAAGATACAAACCGATATGACCTACCCAGGACAAGTAAAAGTAACGGTGATCCGTGAAACAAGAGCCGTTAATATAGCTAAATAGTGGTTAGTTATTAGTTCTTAATGGTTAGTCGTTGGTTTTAAAGAAAAATATTTCTAAAAAAATATTTTGATTAGGAAAAAAGACGTATCTTTGCACCGCAAATAAATAGAAAGTGAAGTCTGCTTATTATCTCTTATGTTTGTCTTTAGTGGCTTGTTCTCAGATGGTTCCTTCTCCTAAGAAATTATTATCGGAGGGAGAAATGGAACAGGTTTTCTATGACCTAGCAGTACTGAATGCTGCCAAGAGTATAGATGCTTCTTTCTATGAAAAGCAAGGTGCTGATATTTCATCTCTTATTTACAAGAAGTATGGGCTAGATAGCCTGCTGCTGGCACAGAATATATCTTATTATGCTGCCCAACCTGAAAAGTGTAAACAGATACTCTCCCATGTAGAGACACGCCTAAAGCAGGAAGATAGCTTATCCAAAAAGCAACAAACGCCTATATTGCCACCTGAGGGTATGCAGCCTTTGGACTCTTTATAATGGTATTTTATGGAATGGACACGGGTTACAGCTTCTCATAAGGATTGGATTTCCTTAATATTTGTCCTAATATTAGGGATTATGGCTTTCATAAAGGCCTACCATGCCTTCCGTTTTAGGGAGTTTCTTAATTTGCTTACCAATAATAAGTATATCATCATCTTTAATAAGCGGGAGCGTAGTGGTGTATTCTTTACCACTTCTCTGCTGGTAGTACAATGGGCAATTTTGAGTATTGCCATTTGGCGAATCTTGAGTTTTTTTCATATAGAAATCTCTTTTTATGCCATTGCTCAGCAGTATATAGTGATGCTTGGTGTAGCGCTTTTCATCTTGCTCAAAATAGCTTTTCAGCGATTGGTGAGCTATGTGCTGGATATGGATAACTTCTCACGTTCTTATTTGTTTGTACGGCTGAGTTATTCGAACTATGCTGCTTTGATTTTGGTATTGCTGCTCTTTGTCAATAGTTATGCAGCAGCGCACAATATATATTTGTTTGCTTTTTCATTAATGGTATTCTTGTATATACAAGTACTTGGACTTATCTCATTTGTGAAATTGTACAAAAATGAATTAAGAGCTTATTGGTATTATTTTATTTTGTACCTTTGCGCCTTTGAAATAACCCCCTATATTTTTATTAACTCAATAATATCTACAATAAATTAAAAGATTATGAAAGTGAAAACAATCTTGGTTTCCCAACCCGAGCAATCAGAGAATTCACCTTATCACCAGATTATAGAAAAGTATAAGGTAAAAATAGACTTTCGCCCTTTTACAGAAGTACAAGGGGTAACAGGAAAGGACTTGAGAGCTCAAAAGATTGAACTTCAGAATCATACAGCCATTATCCTCACCAGCAGAAATGCCGTGGATCATTTCTTCAGAGTAGCTGAAGAGATGCGCTTTAAAGTACCTGATACCATGCGTTATTTTTGCCTTTCGGAGGCTGTTGCTTTCTATTTGCAAAAATATATCACTTACAGAAAAAGGAAAATATATGTGGGTAAAAAGGATTTTGCAGACTTGCTTCCTTTTCTGAAAAAGCACAAGGAAGAGAAATTCTTTTTTCCTACCTCCGAGGTACTCAGCCCTGCTATAGAGAAATCATTGGACGATCTGAAACTCAACTGGAAACGTGGTATTTTGTTCAAGACCGCCCATGCCGACATCTCCGATCTGAAAGATGTCAAGTATGATGTTATTGCTTTCTTTAGCCCTGCAGGAGTAGAATCGCTCTTTAAGAACTTTTCTGACTTCAAGCAAGGAACCACACGTATAGCGGTTTTTGGTGCTTCTACGCTGAAATCGGCGGAGGAAGCGGGACTTAGAATAGATATTCAAGCACCACTGCCAGAGACTCCGTCCATGACAATGGCCTTAGATAAGTACTTGGAAAAGACCAATAAAAGATAATAAAAAAGGGTGCATGGCACCCTTTTTTGCTCACTTATGAAAAAGGAAAGAAGGCATCTTCTATATGTTCTAAGTGGTATTCTGCATCGTTCTTTATAATGGAGATGATGTCAAAACGCACTTCCAAATCCAAATTATGTGTCTTGATATAGTGGTTGGTAGCTTTGGCCAAGAGTTGTATCTTATGTGGACTGACGAAGGAATAAGGCTCCCCATAATAGGCAGATCGTCTGGATTTTACCTCTACGATGACCAGCATATCCTCATATTGTGCAATGATGTCAATCTCAGCACTTTGCCAATAATAATTGCGTTCGAGAATCGTATAACCCAAACCAACTAAGTATTGTACAGCTTCCTCTTCGGATTGCTTTCCAAAATCATTATGTTCAGCCATAAGTATAATTGTTAATTATCAATTGTTAATTATCAATTCAAGTATAATAGTATGAACATAAGTCATTAATTATTAATCATTATTGGCATTAATCATTAACCATTAATCATTAACAAATGACAATTAACAAAGACGAATATTTTATGCAAAAAGCCCTGCAAGAGGCAGAAAAGGCCTTTGAAGCAGGCGAGATACCCGTAGGGGCTATTATCACTGTAAATGACAAGATTATAGCCAAGGCGCACAATCTCACAGAGCTACTCCACGATGTTACTGCTCATGCCGAAATACAAGCCATCACCTCAGCTAGTGAATACCTTGGGGGGAAGTACCTCAAGGACTGTACGCTCTATGTAACCCTTGAGCCTTGTGTGATGTGTGCAGGGGCGCTCTATTGGAGCCAAATAGGCCGTGTGGTCTATGGGGCTTCCGATACCAAGCGGGGTTATCACCTCCATGGGGAACTATTGCATCCTCGCACCGAGGTTGTTAAAGGAGTCTTGCAGGACGAATGTAGTCAATTGGTCAAAGCCTTTTTCGACCAAAAACGACTTTAATCTTCTTCCCTCTCCTCTTTCTCGGCGCGGGTATAAGCATTGATAATCTCCTTGACCAAGGGATGGCGTACCACGTCCTTATCATCAAGCCATAGCGTACCTATGCCCTTGATTCCTTTGATGATATGTAGGGCTTCCGAAAGCCCACTAGCGGTTTTTCTCGGTAGGTCTATCTGTCCTGGGTCTCCTGTGATGATGAACTTAGCATTTTTCCCCATACGTGTGAGAAACATCTTCATCTGTACATAAGTGGTGTTCTGTGCCTCGTCCAGGATGACAAAGGCGTTGTCCAAGGTACGCCCTCGCATAAAGGCCAAAGGAGCAATTTGGATGGTGCCATTTTCAATAAACGAATTGAGCTTATCAAAGGGGATCATATCCATCAGTGCATCATAGAGCGGTTGCATATAAGGATCCAGCTTGTCCTTGAGATCCCCAGGGAGGAAACCGAGGTTTTCCCCTGCCTCCACTGCAGGACGGGTGAGGATGATACGCTTTACCTGCTTATCTTTCAGGGCTCTTACGGCTAGCGCTACACTCGTATAGGTCTTACCTGTACCCGCAGGGCCTATGGCAAAGACCATATCGTTCTTGCCGATAAGCTCCAATAACTTCTGTTGGTTGGGCGTTTGGGCACGAATGATTTTCCCTTTTACTCCATGTACGATAAAGTCCTTATCCAGTAGGGTAGAGGGGAGCAAACCCGTATCTGAGAAGAGAATACGCTCTATAGTATTTTTGTCTAAGTGATTGTATTTCTCAAAATGCTGGATGAGCTGTCCCAATCGTTTTTCAAACTCGTCAAGCAGCGCCTCTTCTCCAAAAATATGTATCTCATTGCCACGGGCAACAATCTTTATTTTTGGGAAATAGGTCTTTAGCAGTTCAATTGTACTGTTTTGCTCTCCGAAAAAAGCCTGCGGATTTACGTCTAAAACAAGGGTTCTTTGGTTCAAAAGTCTAAGTCTTATAATTTAGGTCAAAAGTACGTATTTTTTTTGATATAGGAGTGTGTTTGCTGAAAAATAATTGTTATTGCTTTATGGTTATAAAAAAAAGTTATACCTTTGCCCTTTGTTTCAGCGACCTTATAATTGTATCATACATGAAAGAATTTAATAAAAATGAAACTAACGAAACCGTTGTGGCACAGCCCTATTCGCTTAAGCGACAGAAACGGAATCGCTTATTTTTGTTTTTAACCTTTTTCCTTTTATTGACCATTACCCTTTATACTATATATACAGCCGAGACCTTTGTCCCTTTGAGAAACTATTTAGCTCAAGATAACTATTTGTTTTACTGGATGATATTGGCAGGCTGTGGAGCGGAGATTGTAGCAGGCTCCATGGGTATGGGCTATGGGGTGATCTGTGCAACTGTTTTGCTGATGATGAATGTAGACCCACGCGCTATCAGTGGGAGTATTCATGCTTCCGAAACCATTACCTCAGCGGCTGGGAGCATCAGCCATTTTAAGCTCAAGAATATGGATAAGGAGCTGATCAAAAGCCTCTTAGTACCAGCTATCGCGGGGACTATATTGGGTGCCTTATTGCTGCTATATCTCGGTGATGAGGGGAGCCGCTGGGCTAAGTTCACCAAGCCATTTATTGCCATTTATACCATTATCTTAGGGGTGAAGATCCTTTACAATGGGGTTCGTGGGAAAGTCGAGAATAAGCAAGTGAGAACTATACCTTTGGGCTTATTTGCAGGTTTCGTGGATGCTTTCACCGGAGGAGGCTGGGGGCCATTGGTTACCAGTGCTTTTATCAAGAATGGGCATACACCTCGCTATGTGATAGGGGTTTCTACCTTTACCAATTTTGCCATTACAGTGGTCAGTACTCTTATCTTTATCACCGTGCCAGAAGCGATTAACTGGCGTATTGCCTTGGGGCTTATCATAGGAGGGGTGCTCACAGCACCTGTTTCGGCCTTGGTTACCTCCAAGCTCCACACAAGGAAGATTTTCTTTATTATAGGTGCCCTGATTATCTTCATGGGGCTTACTACTATTTACAAAGCTATTTTTTAAAATATTTGTCTTATGGATATAAACAAATTAGAGAACGGGATTTATGCACAAATCCATACGGCTAAGGGAGATATACTCCTTCGCCTGACTTATGAGAAAACCCCTGCTACAGTGGCTAATTTTGTAGCTCTGGCAGAAGGGAAAATGAAGAACAATGCCAAAGCAGCCGGCGTGCCTTTCTACGATGGACTCAAGTTCCACCGTGTCATTGCCGACTTTATGATACAAGGGGGCTGCCCCTTAGGAACAGGTACAGGTACCCCTGGTTACCGCTTTGACGATGAGTTCCACCCTGACCTCAAGCATGACCGTGCGGGTATTCTCTCCATGGCCAATGCAGGGCCTGGTACCAACGGAAGTCAGTTCTTTATTACTCACCGAGCTACACCTCACTTGGACAACAAACATACAGTATTCGGCTATGTAGTAGAGGGGCAAAATGTGGTAGATAGCATCGCTCAAAACGACAAAATAGAGTCAGTGAAGATTATCCGAGTAGGCAAAGAGGCTCAGGAGTGGGATGCGCTTGCTGCTTTCGAGAAGTTTAACGCTGAGAAACAACAACGTATAGAGGCTGAAAAACGCAAACAGCAGGAGGCTTTGGCCAAACATACGGAAGGTTTTGACAAAACTCCTTCCGGTCTTTTCTATAAGATTACCGAAAAAGGAAATGGCAAGAAGGCTAAAAAGGGTGATCAAGTGGCCGTACATTACACAGGAATGCTCTTGGATGGTAAGGTGTTTGACTCCTCTCTCTATCGTGGCCAGCCGCTCAACTTTACCGTAGGGGTAGGCCAGGTGATAGAAGGTTGGGACGAAGGTATCCTTCTGCTTAGTGAGGGTGATAAGGCGCGCCTTGTGATTCCTTCAGATTTGGCCTACGGCTCACAAGGAGCAGGGGGTGTGATCCCTCCCAATGCTGCTTTAATCTTTGACGTAGAACTCGTCAGAATAAAGTGAAAGATAAAAGGAAAAAAGCGAATCAATAGTTAAAATATTATTCACTGACTTTCTAAGACGCAATAAATTGCGTCTCTACCCTAACGCTGGCTAAGACAATTCCTGATTAGCGTAGTCATCCGTAGAGACGCAATTTATTGCGTCTTAACGAATTAGATTATACAGATATTTTTTAACTATTGATTCAAATTATAGTCAAACAGAAATGGTTTGCGAAAAATTAGCATGAGCAGGTGTAGAGGCTAATGGCAATTAGCCCTTGAAAGAGAGCGAATTAGGAATGAACCCCTTGCCTTATTTATTCGCATTTTATTTGCATTCTAAATATGATTGACTATAAGAGTACATTCTTTACTTTTTACCTTTTACTTTTTACCTTTATAGTGGGTATGCCAGTGCAAATCCCAGTACAATCACACCTAGTTTTAGGTAGTTGAAATGGTGATTCTCGGAGGTTTCAAAGAGGATTACGGAGGAAATGTGTAGAAAAATACCTATGACAATAGCACTCATTTGCGTATGATAGGCCACTAATTGGGGGACAGTATTGGCTAAGAAAGCGCCAAAAGGAGTCATCAGAGAGAAAAGGAAGAGGAAAATAAGTGTTTTCTTCGTACCTATACCCGAATCCAAAAAGAAAATAGTCAGTACCATGGCGATAGGCAGGTGATGGATAAAGATGCCATACACCATATTGCTATGGGCATGTAGGGGAAAGCCCTCTAGAATAGAGTGAATACTTAGGCTGATGAAAAGCCCCCAAGGAAATTGGGTTCTTAGCCCCTTGGCAGGGGAGTGGAAGTGGCCATGTTCGGCACCATGAGAGAAAAACTCTAAGACAATCTGCAAGAGAATCCCTATAATAATCCATATACCTATTGTCTTTCCAACGTCATGGGTGTGTGCCTCATCCAAATCGGCTGTATGTAGGGGAGAATCACTCTCAAATACTGCATGATAGATCTCTGGAATAAGCGTAAAGACTGTCATACCCAAAAGAAAAGCCCCACTAAAGGCCAAAAGTAGCTTGATACGACTCTTATTATTGGGTTTTATCCATAGAACCAAGCAAACTCCTATGATAATGGAGAGGAAAGGAAGTAGATAATTTTTCATAGCTTGTAGCTTAGTATAAGCATTTGTTTCAAGGGGGCAAAGTTACTGCTTTTTTCCCAAGAAAAAAAGTAGAAAAGTAGGTAAAAATCCAGTAAAAAATTGTATATTTGCAATAAAAATCACCATGTATAAGCGTATTATTCGCCCCTTATTATTTCTCTTTGACCCAGAGAAGGTACATCATTTTACCTTTGGTTGGCTCAAGTTTGTCAATCGTATTCCGCTGGTTCCCGCTCTTCTGAGGGCTCGTTATCAGCTAAAGGACAAGCGATTGGAGCGAGAGGTGTTCGGAATTAAGTTTCCCAATCCTGTCGGTCTAGCAGCAGGATTGGATAAGAATGCAGAGCTTTTCTCAGAACTTTCTTCCCTTGGTTTTGGCTTTATAGAGATAGGTACCGTAACACCTAAGCCCCAACCTGGAAATCCTCGTAAGCGCTTATTCCGCTTGGTAGAGGACAAAGGGATTATCAACCGTATGGGCTTTAATAACGACGGAGTAGAGGCTATTATTGCCCGACTAAAGAAGAACAAGCAGGTGATCATAGGGGGGAATATAGGAAAGAACAAATGGACAGAGAACGAGAAGGCTCATGAGGATTATCTCTATTGCTTTGGACAATTAGCTCCTTATGTGGATTATTTTGTGGTAAATGTCAGCTCTCCCAATACACCTAATCTGCGTTCTCTACAAGAAAAAGAACCACTACAGAAGCTACTGACACTCTTGCAAGAGGCTAACGGAAAACTCCCCAAACCCAAGCCTATATTACTAAAAATAGCTCCAGACCTTACGGACGAACAGCTATTGGATATTATAGACATAGTAAAACAAACCTCCATAGCAGGGGTCATAGCAACCAATACTACCATAAGCAGAGACGGATTGACTTCTCCCAAAAAGGTGGAAACAGGAGGTCTCAGTGGCAAACCCTTAACCAAGCGCTCTACTGAGGTGATACGTTTCTTAGCCGAGAAGAGTGGCCATAGTTTCCCTATCATAGGGGTCGGAGGCATACACTCCCCAGAAGATGCTCTAGAGAAACTCCATGCAGGGGCGAGCTTAGTACAACTCTTCACAGGCTTTATCTACGAAGGCCCCGCACTAATTAAGCGCATCAACAAAGCCATATTAAGTGAATAACGAAAAGTGAAGAGTGAAAAGCGGCTATCCACTTTTCACTCTTCACTTTTCGTTTTTCACTGTTCACTTCATTAGTGTTTAAAGTGTCGTATACCTGTCATCACCATAGCTACTTGATGGGTATTACAGTACTCTATACTTAGATTGTCTTTGATAGAGCCTCCTGGCTGGATTACACTGCGAATCCCCTCGTTATGAGCTATTTCCACACAGTCAGGGAAAGGGAAGAATGCATCGCTGGCCATAACAGCTCCCTCAAGGGAGAACTTGAACTCTTTAGCCTTTTCGATGGCCTGCTTGAGGGCATCCACACGGCTAGTTTGTCCTGTTCCAGAGGCTAGAAGTTGTTTGTTTTTAGCCAGTACAATGGTGTTGGATTTGGTGTGTTTGCATATCTTAGAGGCAAAAAGTAGGTCTTCCAAGTCCTCAGTCGATGGTTTCTGGTCTGTAACATAAGAAATATCGGAGACAGCATCAGTTTTAAGGTCTCTATCTTGCCATAGATAGCCATTGAGGCAAGAGCGAAGGGAAGTTTGTGGCAAAGAGATCTGCTTTTGTACCAGTAGAATACGGTTTTTCTTACCCTCAAGTAGCTCCAAAGCCTCTTTTTCATAGTCAGGAGCAATTACCACTTCACAAAATAGAGGGTTGATGGCCTCGGCTGTTGCCTTGTCTATAGGGCGATTGGCGATAAGAATCCCTCCAAAGGCTGAAACAGGATCGCAGGAAAGGGCAGTATTATAAGCCTCCAATAGAGTAGGGCGTGTGGCAATACCACAAGTGTTGTTATGTTTTAGAATAGCAAAGGTAGGGTCTTCATGTGCAAATTCGCTCATAAGGTTTACCGCAGCATCTACATCTAAGAGGTTGTTATAGGAGAGTTCTTTGCCATGTAGTTTAGTGAAAAGAGCATCAAAATCGCCATAGAACACCCCTTTCTGGTGAGGATTCTCTCCATAGCGGAGTACTTGTGCTTTGTCTTCGCTTACTCTGAGCAGTTGGGCGGAGTGATCAGCATTGAAGTAGTTGAAAATAGCCGTATCATATCTTGAAGAAGTAGCAAAAGCATGTAGGGCAAACTGCTTTCTCTCGGCAAGGGTGGTTTCTCCTTTGCCTTCAGTGAGAACTTTCAGCAGGGCAGGGTAGTCTTCTTTGGAAGACACACAGAGGGTATCGTTGAAGTTCTTAGCGGCAGCGCGGATAAGGGAGATACCTCCTATGTCAATCTTTTCAATAATATCTTGTTCATTCGCCCCATTGGCAACGGTTTGCTCGAAAGGATACAAATCCACGATTACTAAGTCTATCTGAGGAATATCGTAGGTTTGCATCTGTTCTTGGTCAGAAGCATTACCTTGTCGGTTTAGGATACCCCCGAAGATCTTAGGGTGTAGGGTTTTGACTCTTCCTCCAAGGATAGAGGGGTATTGGGTAATATCCTCTACCGCTACCACAGGGATATTGAGGGATTTGATAAAGGCTTCTGTACCTCCAGTGGAATACATAACAATACCTAAATCATTCATTTTCTGGATAATAGGCTCAAGACCATCTTTGTTAAAGACAGAAACCAAAGCCGAATGGATGCGTTTTTTTTGTTCCATTACTTTATGAGATTTGTTTGACAAAAGAGAGCACAAAAGTAATTATTTTTTGATAGAATTGCAAATTTTTTTATTTGTAAATAAACGAGAAGTTTTGATAATTATCATTGATTTTTTCAGTTAAAAAACTTTTTTAATCAAAGAAAAAAACGTAATATAGCCCTTGATTAGAGAAATGTAATTTTTATGGAAACAGAATACTATACCCCGGAAGAAAGCAAAGAAATTGCCAAAAGATATAAAGACCTCTTACGTGAAAGCTATCAGACCCTCAGCGAAGAGGATAAGAAGCTGATTCGTAAGGCTTTCGATGTAGCTGTGGATGCTCATAAGGAGCAGCGCCGCAAGAGTGGAGAGCCTTATATATTTCACCCCATAGCCGTAGCTAAGATCGTAGCTTACAATATAGGCCTTGATGCGGTATCTATTGCCGCGGCCTTGCTGCACGATGTGGTGGAGGATACTCCTATTACTATAGAAGAGATTGCGCGAGATTTTGGTGATGTGATTGCTAAGATTGTCAAAGGTCTCACCAAAATATCTAGCCTTAGCCGCGATACCGATGTTTCCTTACAAGCGGAGAACTTCCGCAAGATGCTCCTAACGCTTAACGATGATGTGCGTGTGATTCTTATAAAAATAGCCGACCGTTTGCACAACATGCAGACCATGGATGCCATGCCTACCTACAAGCAACAGAAAATAGCCTCCGAAACACTCTTTATCTATGCGCCTTTGGCACACCGAATTGGGCTGTACAATATCAAGACCGAGCTGGAGGACTTGGGACTTAAATACACCGAGCCTGAACAATATTACGCGATTTTGGGTAAAATGGAAGAGTCCAAGGAGGAACAACTCCAGTATATCAAAGAGTTCTCCGAAACGGTCAAAACAGCCTTGGACAAGGAGAAAGTAGATTATTACATCAAGGGACGACCCAAATCCATTTACTCTATCTATAAGAAGATGGTGGCCAAAAAGATTCCTTTTGAGGAGGTGTATGACAAGTTTGCCATTCGTATTATTTATAAGAGCACGCCTGAGAATGAGAAGTTTTTGGCTTGGAAGATCTATTCTATAGTCACTGATTATTTTCGTCCCAACCCTACGCGACTTAGGGATTGGCTTTCCTCTCCTAAGAGTACAGGGTATGAGGCCTTGCATATTACCGTGGTAGGGCCTAAGAACAAATGGGTGGAGGTACAGATTCGCAGCGAGCGTATGCACGAGATTGCTGAGAAAGGCTATGCCGCTCACTTCAAGTACAAACATGGTCAGCAGAATGAGCGCGGTATAGAACAGTGGCTCAACCGCTTACAGGAGGTTTTGGAGGATAGCGAGGCCAATGCAGTAGAGTTTGTCCAAGAGTTCAAAATGAACCTCTATGCCGATGAGATATTTGTCTTTACCCCCAATGGAGAAATAAAATCCTTACCCAAAGGGGCAACTCCGCTGGATTTTGCCTTTAGTATCCATACTGAAGTGGGGATGCACACCCGTGGGGCTAAGGTCAACGGAAAGCTCGTTCCGCTAAACTACAAGCTCAGAAGTGGAGAACAGGTGGAGATTATCACCGCTGAGAATGCCTCGCCCAATGCCAACTGGTTGGACTATGCCACTACCACTAAAGCCATAGCCAAAATCAAGGGCGCACTCAAGGAAAACCGAAAGAAAATAGCCGAAGAAGGAAAGGAAATACTAAGACGCAAACTAAAGCAGCTCAAGGTAACATTGGACGAGAAGGTGACCAATGATATGGTCGCTTATTTCAAAACCAAAACAAGCCAAGATGTCTTCTATCAAATGGCCACAGGAGAGATTAACAACCAGATGCTCAAGAACTTTGTCTCCAGCAGAAGCACGGCCTCATCTTTCTTTAACTTCTTTAGGAAGAAACCTACTATCGCCATAGCACCTGAAAAGGCCAAAGATACCCATGACTATGATATGATTGTCTTTGGAAAGGACGAGCAGGTTTTGGACTATAGCTTTTCCAAGTGCTGTACCCCTATTCCAGGAGACGATATCTTTGGTTATATAGCCGTCAATGGCGGAAGTATTAAGGTACATAAGAAGGATTGTCCCAATGCGCTCTCCATGTTCTCCAACTATGCCTATAGGATTATTCCTGCCAAGTGGATAAAATCCACTGAGCGAGAGTATGAAACTTCTATCAAGATTATAGGGGTGGATAGGAAAGGCTTGGCTGCTGAGATTACTAACCTAATTTCCCATAAGGGAATAGGTATGAACAACATACAACTCATGAGCAAGGGCGGTATCTTTGAGGGAGAAATTACCCTTTTGGTCTCCAATACCGAGGCCTTAAATTCCCTCTTGGATAGTCTTAAAAAACTCAATGGGGTAGAGAAGGTGTTTAGAGAATAATTAAATCAAAAATATGGAACAGTATTTTAAAGTGCGCTGGAGCTGGTGGGTGAGGATTACAACCGTTGTAGTAACAGTGGCTCTCTTAGGACTGCTTAATTATAGTCTGAACAAGTTCATGATTGATAATGATGATTATGAGGCACTGTTAATATCTGTAACCATTTTTATCCTCTATGGAATTTTTATGATCAATGCGCCTATTTCAGTAAGGCTAACTACCCAATATTTTGAACTCAAGAAAGTAGTGGGAAGTATAAGGATAGAGTATGCGGCTATTTCCTATATAGGACGTTATAGACCTGCGCTTTCGGATATGAAAATGTTTGGTTCAGGAGGATTATGGGGTTTTGTAGGAGTGTTCCGCAATTCTGATATAGGCAGCTACAATGCTTTTATAGGCGATATGCAGCAATCCTTTCTTATAAGAACAGTAGAAGGACGAGTATATGTCTTCAGTGTGGAAGATGTAGATGATTTGATAGCTTCTATAAAGCGAGTGATTAGATAAAAAATAGGGAAAGACGAATCTTTCCCTATTTTTTAGTTATAAAAGTTCTTATTTACTGCGTTGGGCAGCTAAAATAATTGCATTGTAAGCATTTACTATCTTACCAGATTTGCTAAGTTCAGAGAAAAGCATGCGCTTGGCTTCTCCTTCCTCGCCTCTACCTCCTACAAGTACTTCTTTTACAGTAGGGGTAAGTCCTGACTCCATAAGGATTTGCTTTACTTCACGAGCTTTTAGTTTAGGGAAGTAAGCACGGATAAGGGCAGCTACTCCAGCTACTTCGGGTGCCGCCATAGAGGTGCCGTCCAAGAATTTGTATTTGTTCTCAGGTACAGTAGCATAGATTTGTACCCCTGGGGAGAACAAATCTACATTGTTCTTACCGTAATTGGAGAAAGAAGCTACCAAATTCTCATTATACTCATAGTTGAGTGCCCCAATGGTAATCATAGTATCGGTGAATTCTTTTCCGTTTATATTATCGTCAGGGAAAGTGAGTTGTACATCCACGTTTTTGGTATCATTACCTGCGGCATTTACAATGAGTACATCTTTCTCAGCAGCATATTTTAGTGCATCATATACCCATTCCTTATGTGGAGAGAACTCCTTACCGAAAGAAGTGTTGATCACCTTGGCACCATTGTCAATAGCATAGCGCAAAGCAAGGGCTACGTCCTTATCGTACTCATCACCATCGGGTACGGTACGTACGGGCATGATACGTACATGGTCAGCCACGCCATCTATGCCTATGTTATTATGGCGTACGGCAGCGATGATCCCAGCCACATGGGTACCATGTAAAGCGCCTTCGGCAGTAGGGCCTATCACATTGTTATTACCATATATCTTGTCAGTGATGTCATCGGGATTGTCATTAAGCACTTTTCTTGGGTTGAACTCCTTGTTAAGCCCGTACTTGAGACGGTCTTCGTAGTGCTTGATTCCTTCGGAGAGTTCCTCTAGGGTCTCTTTTACACTTACACCATTGCTCAATAGGTATTTCATACCGCGTACAGCACCTAATAGCTGTAGGGAAGAGGCATCTATCTTATCCAAGTCTTCCTCAGTATATTCCTTTTTACCTAAGTGCTTTTGGATAAGGGCATCACTTTGAGTGATTCTTTCCTTTATTTGGGAATAGAGTTCTATTTTCTCATTGGCATCTTTGAACTCTTTGTCGTATTTTTCCTCAGCACGCTTATAGTCAGGGTCACTCGTATCACCTTTTTTGAGAATACGTACATATTCTAGATTATCTTGGTTGATTTCACCTAAGAAGTTCCATCCATGTACATCATCTACATAGCCGTTTTTGTCATCGTCTATACCATTATTAGGGATTTCTTTCGGATTTGTCCAGATGATAGATTTGAGATCTTCATGGTTAATATCCACTCCAGAATCTACTACCCCTACAATCACTGTTTGTGCTTTTCTTCCTTTAAGGGCTTTATAGGCCTCTGCAAGAGAGATACCTGGGTATCCTGTGGTGAGTAAGTCTCGGTGTGGCCAAGTCTTAAGTTCGTCCTTACTTGGGTTTTCTACTTGGGTCGGAATGTTTTTTCCTTCTAGTGTTTCTATGGGTAAAGAGGCAATCTTAGAGGTCCCCCCACAAGCCACTAAAAGGCTGGCAAAAGCCCCCATGGAAATTGGTTTGATTATATTCATAAATATATTTTTTAAAAACGTCGCAAAAGTACTATTTTTTTCTGAGATACACGCTAATTTCTTAATTAAATACTAAACTCAAAAGAAGGTTGGGTTTTGTCATGGAAAAAAGGTAACTTTGTAATATGGAACTCAAAGAAATAATACACCAAACCCTTTCTTTCTTGCAAGAGGAAAAGGTAATACTTTACCCCACTGATACCATATGGGGCTTGGGCTGCGATGCTTTTTCTCAAAAAGCTATTCAGCGTATCCAGCAGATCAAGCAAAGACCCTTAGCTAAGAGTTTTATACTCTTAGTCTCCTCAAAGGAGATGCTGGAGCGGTATGTAAGGGTGCCTGCGGAAGTAGTAGCATTCTTAGCTCGACAAGAACGCCCCACTTCGGTTGTCTATACAGAGGTATATGACAAGCATCTTCCTATAGCTGAAGATAATTCGCTGGCTTTCAGAATAGTACAAGATAATTTCTGCAAGCAGCTTATAGAAGCCTTTGGGCGTCCGCTTGTCTCTACCTCGGCCAATATAAGTGGACAGCCAAGTGCAGCCACTTTTGCTCAAATAGCCCCCGAAGTACAGCAGGCAGTGGATTTTGTTGTGCCCTATCACCAAGAAAATCAGCCTAATGCCTTAGCTTCACAGCTGGTTAAGTGGCAAGATGGGCAAATTGTATATATAAGACGATAAGAAAATAAATTTCAGTAAAAAGGCTCATTATTGAAAAAAAATAACTATATTTGCACCACTTAAAATTTTTATTTTCCATGAAGAGAGACCAACAAATTTTTGATCTTATCCAACAAGAAAAAGAAAGACAGCTCAGAGGTATAGAACTGATAGCCTCAGAGAACTTTGTAAGCCCAGAGGTGATGGAAGCCGCAGGTTCTGTACTTACTAATAAGTATGCAGAAGGCTACCCTGGCAAACGCTATTATGGAGGTTGCCAAATAGTGGATCAGGTAGAACAATTGGCTATAGACAGAGCCAAAGCCCTCTTTGGAGCGGCCTATGTGAATGTACAACCCCATAGTGGTTCGCAAGCCAATGCGTCTGTATATGCAGCAACTCTTGCCCCAGGGGATAAAATATTAGGTTTTGACCTTTCTCATGGAGGACACTTAACTCACGGCGCTTCTGTTAACTTCTCTGGAAAGCTATACCAACCTTTATTCTATGGGGTAGAGAAGGAAACAGGCCTTTTGAACTATGACAAAATAGCTGAAATAGCTCAAAAAGAAAAGCCTAAGATGATAGTGGCAGGTTATTCTGCTTATTCAAGAAATATTGACTTCAAGCGCTTTAGAGAAATAGCTGATAGTGTGGGGGCTTTCCTTATGGCCGACATAGCTCACCCAGCTGGGCTTATCGCCAAAGGTCTTCTCAATGACCCTATTCCTCATTGCCACTTTGTAACTACTACCACTCACAAGACTCTTCGTGGACCAAGAGGGGGTATGATTATGATGGGTAAGGATTTTGAAAATCCTTTTGGTCTTAAAACCCCTAAGGGTGAAATCCGTATGATGTCCTCCCTAATAGACCTTTCTGTATTCCCAGGAAACCAAGGAGGGCCTTTGGAACATGTGATTGCGGCCAAAGCTGTATCTTTTGCAGAAGCCCTCTCCGATGAGTTCTTGCACTATGCTATTCAGGTACAGAAGAATGCCAAGAAGTTGGCGCAGCTCTTAGTGGAAAAAGGCTACAACATCGTCTCTGGCGGTACCGATAACCATCTGATGCTTATTGATCTTAGAAACAAGAATATCAGTGGTAAGGAAGCAGAAACAGCTCTTGTGAAGGCTGATATTACTGCCAATAAGAACATGGTGCCTTTTGATGATAAGAGTCCTTTTGTAACCAGTGGTATCCGCTTAGGTACAGCTGCTGTTACCACACGAGGCCTTAAAGAAGCCGATATGGAAGTGGTAGCAGGCTATATAGATGAGGTTATCAATAATGCCAAAGATGAAAAACTCTTAGAAGCTGTTGCCCATAAGGTAAACAAATTCATGCAAGAGAGACCACTTTTTAATTACTAGTGACAATTGACTAATGACAAGTGCTTCATAATTAGTCACTTATCACTTGTCATTAGTCACTAGTTGTTTGTCATTAGTCATTATAAAAAAGTTTGGTTGTTTGAAAAAAAAGGTGTATCTTTGCACCCGCAAATCAAAGTTTGTTCGGGATGTAGCGCAGTTGGTAGCGTTCACGTATGGGGTGCGTGAGGTCGCTGGTTCGAGTCCAGTCATCCCGACTATTTTTTTAATCTACTTTTATAACGAATGTTTCACAGATACATAAAGATTGCTATAGCAGTGCTTATCTTCGCATTTGCTATTTATCAATTTACCTTAGGAAATATTGGTAATGGGATATTCCTTATACTACTTTCAGCTTTTCCTATATTGTTTTTCTTCAGAAATGAGTTTTTGCTTTTAGCTTTCCTAAGACTGCGTAAGCAGGATATGGTAGGAACTAAAAAGTGGCTTGATCGTATCAAAAATCCTGAAACAGCTCTGATTAAAAAGCAAAGAGGCTATTATAACTATCTGTATGGGATTGTCTCTTCTCAGACCAATCTTACTCAGGCAGAGAAATACTTCAAGACAGCGCTCAAATATGGACTCAATATGAGTTATGATGAGGCTATGGCAAGGTTGAGCTTGGCGGGCATAGCTATGCAAAAAAGGCGTAAACGAGAAGCCCAAGAGTACCTTACCCAAGCTAAAAAGTTAGATAAGCAAAATATGCTCAAGGATCAAATCCGAATGATGCAAGAACAACTCAAAAGAATATAATATTTTTCTAATTCTATCCTAACTCCAAAATATATGAAAAAAATTACGATAACCACTCTCTTATTTCTATTTATATTGCCTTTGTGTACTTTTGGACAAGCAGCGCCATTTTCAGTACAAAAAACAGGAGAAAAAGGAAGTCCTATTTTATTTATTCCAGGGCTTGCCTGCTCAGCAGAAGTGTGGCAACATACCGTTAAGGAGTTTAGTCCTAATCATATCTGCTACCTCTTTACTATGGCAGGATTTGCAGGGGTTACTCCAGTGAAAAATCCAAGTTTGGAGAATTGGGCAGAAGCTATCATTTCTTATATCAAAAAGGAAAAAATCAAGCAGCCTATTATTGTTGGGCACAGTTTGGGGGGAATGCTTGCTATGAAAATAGCAGCAAAAGAACCTAAACTACTTCAGAAAATAGTAGTGGTAGATGCGTTACCTGCGCTTGCAGCTCTCTCCAATAGTGATTTTAAAGTGGATCCCAATAAGGATTGTTCTCCTATAATTAAGGAGTTTGTGGATATGCCAAAGGAAAAATTTGAGCAAACACAAAGGTCATCTATGGTTTATTATACTGAAAATAAAGAGAAAATTCCTCAAATAGTACAATGGAGTGTAGATTCAGACAGGGAAACTATCGCAAAAATGGTCTGTGAATTATCTAATACAGATCTTAGAGAGGAGATACAACAGATACAAGTGCCTACTTTAGTTTTATTAGAGTCTGTTTTTAGCTTTTCCAAAAATAAGATAGAACAACAATACGCAAAGTTACCCAAAAAGGAACTTAAATATGCAAATAAGGGACTCCATTTTGTTATGTATGACGATTATGATTGGTATATACAACAACTAAAAGAATTTATTCAATAAAAAGTAAGTGAACAATACACTGAAGAAGAGGCTGTCGACTAAGGACAGCCTCTTTTTTGTAGCGTTCTATTCTTGGAAATACTTTGATTTGGTGAGTATAAAAAGGTTTTCATCCTGAACTCCTATAAGCTCATGCTCTACATTGGCAGGGATATTATAGGTGTCTAAGGCCTTTAGTAGTACTTCTTCGCCATTGATCAAAAAGCGTACTTCTCCTTTGACCATCACAAGGAAAGCAGGAACATCGGTAGTATGCTTTCTAAGAACAGCGCCTTTGCCCAAAGCAACGGCTACTTGCTTGATACCTTCGCCACTTTTGATTACCAAGGCAGTATGCTTATCGGTACGATAGGTGAGCATATCCATAAGGTTCTCTTTCTGTAGCGACTTGAGAAAAGCAACTCCTTTTCCATTTACTGCCTGAATGTTGTGCTTAGCAAGGAGCTTTTTAGCCGCTTCAGAGCGCTTGCCACTTCGACAGAAGACAATGATATTGTTTTTTCCTTGGAATTGAGAGAGTTCCTTCTCTATATTTTCCAAAGGAATATTTACTGCATGTGCGGCACTTCCTGCCTCAAACTCTTTTTCAGAACGCACATCGACCAAGAAAGCATCCTTCTCATTGACAAGGGTAGCCAAGGATTTCTCTTGCGCTAAGGCGAGTCCTGAGAAGGAGAGCGCCACTAGCGAGAGGAGTTTATTTATTTTCATTGGATAAAAAAATTAAATATTATTTTGCTCTTAGTTTTTGCTCCCAATTCCAAGCCGAGAGCAGGGCATCTTCGAGGGTCTGCTTAGCCTTCCAGCCCAATACTTCATTGACCTTATGGGTATCGGCATAGGCAGCAATAACATCTCCTGCGCGGCAACCTACAATCTTGTAAGGGAGGGATTGTCCGCTTACTTTTTCAAAGGCCTTGATAACCTCTAGCACGGAACTTCCCTTACCAGTACCTACATTGAACACTTCATAGTTGCCTTGTATCTTCCCCTGAAGAATATACTCAAGGGCAGCCAGATGTGCTTCGGCCAAATCTACCACATGGATATAGTCGCGGATACAAGTGCCATCGGGGGTAGGGTAGTCGTCCCCATATACAGAGAGGGATTCTCTTAAGCCTATAGCCGTTTGGGTAATATAAGGAATTAGGTTTTGAGGCACACCATTGGGCAACTCCCCAATAAGGGCAGACTCATGGGCTCCAATAGGGTTGAAATAGCGTAAGGAAATGGCTTTGATAGCAGGTACTACGGCACAGGTATCACGGATAATCTCTTCGTTGATCTGCTTGGTATTGCCATAAGGGCATTCGGCCTGCTTGAAAGGAGCGTCCTCTGTTACGGGGAGCTTGTCGGCCTGTCCATACACGGTACATGAAGAACTGAAGATAAAGGCCGTGTTTTCTCTTTTCTGAAGCTCCTCAAGTATATAAATAAGAGAAGCTATGTTATTTTCATAGTACAAAAGGGGTTTTTCTACGCTTTCCCCTACCGCTTTGGAGGCTGCAAAGTGGATAACGCCATCAATCTTGGGATAACGATGGAAGAAATCCTGTACTTTGTATTTTTCTCTGAGGTCTATTTGCTCAAAAATAGGTGTTTTTCCAGTGATCTTGGCAATTCTATCCTTAACTTCAATAGAAGCATTGGACAAATTGTCTATGATAATCACCTGATGACCTGCTTGTTGCAGAGCCACCACAGTATGAGAGCCAATAAAGCCCAAACCACCTGTTACTAAAATGGTTGCCATATTCTTAATTTAGTTAGATATTTTATTGTGAAATGATATGTACGTCTCTTTGAGGGAAAGGAATCTCAATACCTTCCTTATCAAAGGTTAATTTTATTTGTTCTATGAGGTAAAAACGAGTTTCCGAATAATTTTTCGTATCAGACTTAGACCATATACGTAAAGAAAGATTTACAGAACTATCAGCTAATTCCTCTACATATACCACTGCAGGAGGTTCTTGTAGGGCAGTGGGGCATTCCTTGGCAAGTCTATATAGTATTTCTTTAGCCTTCTTTAGATCTGAACCATAGCCAATGCCAACAATAATATTATGTCGGCGAGTTGGATTCTGGGAATAATTGATGATATTGTCCGAGAATAATGGTCCATTAGGGATAATGACACGTTCGTTTCCAAACTTGATAAGGGTAGTATAGAACATACCTATACGCTCCACTGTGCCTATATGTCCCTTGGCTTCAATAGAATCACCTATACGGAAAGGCTTGAGTATTAGGAGCATGATACCTCCAGCAAAATTGGATAGTGACCCCTGCAAAGCCAAGCCTATGGCAACACCTGCGGCAGCTAAAGCACCTAAGAAAGAGGAAACTGGCACCCCTACCTTTTGAATAACTGTCAAAAAGAGGATGATATAGAGTACCCAGCGTAGTAATTGATTGACAAAGTTTTGTATGGTAATATCCACCGAACGGGCGATCATCAGGCGTTTGACGAACTTTTGGATGAAGCGACTTACCCATACTCCGATGAATAAAACAATGATAGCCCCTATTAGGCTAGGTAAGAAACCAATAATTTTGTCCAAGAATTTTCCAAAGAAGGACTGAAAATCACTTAGATATACATCTTTTTGTTCCATAGTGAATAAGTAATAAATTAAGAGACAAAAATAAGGATTATAATTGTATCTAACAAATATAATCCTTGTTTTTTACGTTAATGTAGTATAAAAATCAAGTATGGCTATTCCATGGTTTTGAAAAAGTCAGTAAACTTATCCGAGAGGGTTCTTATGATATTCTTCTTTTCAGGCTTGTGTTCTTCCTCTTTTTCTTTTTCCTTTTCAGGTTCCTGTTCCGCTACAGGAAGTACCACAGGTTCGGCAACTGCGGGCGCTTCCTCCTCTGGTTCTATAGTAGCTGTAGGTTCCTGTGTAGGGGTCTCACTTAGCTGGGAGAAGTCGATGCGCTGTCCCTCACTATGTTCGCGCTCTATGCCGTCCAATAATAGCCCGATGGCAGTGGCATAGATAGGAGAGGAAAGCTCGGTAGGGGTATTGCTAGCTAAGTGCTCATTGGGGTGACCAATACGGGTAGGTAGGCCTGTGAGGTATTCCACCAGCTGAGGTAGGTCTTTCAGTTCGCTACCCCCTCCAGTGAGTACAATCCCTGCGATGAGCTTTTTGCGCGGTTGGTCATAGCCATAGTTTTTGATTTCATTGAAGATAGCTTCAATGATCTCTTCCATACGGCAGCGTATGATACGCGCCAAGTTAGTAACTTGAATCTCTTGAGGCTCACGTCCTTTGAACATTTGGATATTGATTACCTCATTTTCTTTGGTATATTCAGGCCATGCAGAGCCAAAACGGATCTTGAGCTGCTCGGCTTGTTTGTCAAAAACATTACAACCTTCCCTGATGTCCTTATCTATAATATTGCCACCAAAAGGCACCACTGCTGTATAGCGGATATAACCTTCCTTGAAGATAGCCAAGTCGGTAGTACCCCCCCCTATATCCACCAAGGCTACCCCTGCTTCCTTCTCTTCCTCACTTAGTACAGAAGCCGAAGAGGCAATAGGTTCTAGGGTAAGTCCTTTTAGGGCAATTCCCGCCTTGGTTACACAGCGTTGTATATTCTTGATAGGGGCTACTTGTCCTGTTACAATATGGAAAGTACCCTCCAAACGCGATCCTACCATTCCAATAGGGTCATGTATATCTTCCTGATTATCAACCTTGTATTCTTGTGGAAGTATATGAATCACTTCTTCACCAGGGTATCGGTTCTTGCTGCTCATCACACATTGGCAAAGCGCTTCCAAGTCCTTAACGGTGATAATCTCCTCAGCATTCTCGCGTGTGATATAGTCAGAGGCCTCATTGCTCTTGATATGTTGCCCTGCAATACCCACATAAGCCTCCGAGATGATCACTCCAGCTTTGGCTTGTGCCTGTGCTACCGCCTGTTCTATAGAATCAATCGTTTTTCCTATATTTCCTACCATTCCACGGAAAATACCTTGGCTCTTAGCTTTTCCATAACCTAAGATCTCCAACTTACCATATTGGTTCTCACAACCAATGATTGCCACAATCTTAGTAGTTCCTATGTCAATCCCTGCAAAGTATTTTCTCTGATTCATTTTATTTTCTGTTTTCATTTCTAATAATATCTAATCTGTTATTTTGTGCGTTTTTTAATTCTTTTATGAATATTTTTAAATCCTTACTCATTTGCTTGTTCTATAGCTGTCTGAGCTCTGTGGCAGACCACTTGGTTGTTATATTGCAGATCTATTCTTGTGTATTTATCTAAGAAATGATCCTTAGCAGCTTTTTTATAAAAGGCTTTTAAGTTGTTGAATTTCAAAGGTATATTATCAGCCTTTCCTAAGCAAACAGAGAAATCAGCTCCTCGGAGTCTTGCATAGAAAGCACCCTTGTTGGCGGTCAGTTCTATAATGTTTTCTTTTAGAAAATGATCTGTATAGATATGTTTTAGAATCAGGTGTGCGTCCTCCCACTGTTTTTCACCTACCCCACGTACAATAGGCACACGGGCAGAGGTGGCTTTGGAAAGGGGCATCTGCTTGCCCTGCATATCCATATAATAGAACTGATTGTTGGAGATAATCCTCGCTATCGGTTCACGCTGCTTGACATCCACTTTGAGTATCCCATCAATAGTGAGATAAATATCGGCACTTTCTACCATGGGATCAGCATCCAGTTTTTTTTCTAACAAATTTATTTTCAGCTCCTTGAGGGAGTATTCTTCGGCATTCTTAGTAGAAAACAATAGGCTCTCAATCGCATCGTTAGTAATATATTGTACTTTGTCAAGTGGTGCCTCACGGTTGATGATTATTTTCTGTACTTTGCGAATATTATTTCGGTGGTTAGCAAAAGATTGGAATAGTATTGGTAAGAGAACAATACAGCTGATTTTGAGGATAATAAATAATTGCGTTTTTTTATTATTCATCAATGAAATAACATATAATCTATAGGGCAAAGATACTAATAAATGCACGCAAATAGTCATGGGAAAAGGGATTTTTTATTAACAAATAGGGGGCGGATTTTTTTTAGAAAAAATTCACTATTAGGGTATTCATATTTTTTTTATCTTTGCAACCATAATTATTTTATGACCCTATGAAGTTTCCACAACCTTATACATTAGAACAAATAGCCACTATTATCAATTGTCCCTTTGTGGGAGATAAAGCCTTTCCTGTACTGGGTATGAATGAGATACATGTGGTAGAGCAGGGCGATATTGTCTTTGTGGATCACCCCAAGTACTATGACAAAGCGTTGCAGTCTAAGGCAACTATAGTATTGATTAACAAGGAAGTACCTTGTCCAGAGGGCAAAGCGCTGCTTATTTCCGATGATCCTTTTAGGGATTTCAATAAGCTCACCCAGTTTTTCAAACCTTTTGAAAAGGCCAATACACTGGTTGCTCCTATGGCTAAGATAGGTCAGCATACGATTATACAGCCAGGGGCTTTTGTAGGTAATCATGTGGAGATAGGTGATCATTGCCTGATTCATGCCAATGTAACCATATATGATGGTTGCAAGATAGGAGACCATGTAACTATACATGCAGGTACTATCCTCGGTGCCGATGCGTTCTATTATAAGAAACGACCTGAAGGTTTTGACAAACTCCTCTCCGGGGGGCGCGTGGTGATAGAGGATCACGTGGACTTAGGGGCGCTCTGTACCATAGACCGTGGTGTAACAGGCGATACGACTATCAAGCGAGGTACCAAGATAGATAACCATGTACATATAGGCCACGATACAGTAGTGGGGCAGGAGTGCCTAATCGCCTCCCAAGTGGGTATTGCAGGTTGTGTGGTAATAGAAGATAGAGTTACCCTATGGGGACAGGTGGGTATCACCAGTGGGGTTACCATAGGTGAAAAAGCAGTAATTCTCGCTCAAAGTGGCGTTACCAAATCACTCGAAGGAGGGCAAACCTATTTTGGTTCTCCTGCCGAGGAAGCCCGTAAGAAATACAAGGAATTGGCCTCTGTGAGAATCCTTGCCGAAAAGCGTTAGTACTAATCAGCATCAGGGAATGAAGAAAGTACTTATCATCACCTACTATTGGCCGCCAGCAGGGGGGCCAGGGGTACAACGCTGGGTCAAATTTGTCAAGTACCTACGCGATTTTGGTATAGAACCAGTGATCTATACCCCCCAGAATCCTACTTACCCTATACTTGACCCCCATATGGTAGATGATATCCCTGAAGATCTGACCGTCCTAAAAACTAAGATTTTTGAGCCCTATGCTTTGGCCTCTCTCTTCTCTAAGGAGAAGACCCAAAAGATAAGTGCAGGTATTATTCCTACTAAAAAGCCCTCCCCGCTTGACAAACTTCTGCTCTGGATACGAGGCAACCTCTTTATTCCCGATGCGAGGGTGCTGTGGGTACGCCCTTCTGTAAAATATCTGTCAAAATATATATCTGAGAATCATATAGATACCATTATTACTACAGCTCCTCCTCATAGCTTACACCTTATAGGGCTACATCTCAAGGAGCAGTTCCCCGCCTTGCGTTGGATAGCCGATTTCAGAGACCCATGGACAACTATAGGTTACCATTCGCAGCTAAGACTCACTAAGCATTCCGCACAGAAACATTTGGCCATGGAGCAAGCTGTTTTGCAAACTGCCGATACCCTGATTGTAACCAGTCCCAGTACCCAAAGAGAGTTTCAAGCCAAAACCTCTCGCCCAATAGAGGTGATTACCAACGGCTATGACGATGACCTTCCTACAGAACCCCCATCGGTTTCCCCTCTTTTTCTGCTCTCTCATATAGGCTCCTTACTCTCCGAGCGCAATCCTGAACCTCTTTGGCAGGTCTTGAGCGAGATGATAACGGAACAGGCCGACTTCAGGCACGACCTACGTATATGCTTGGCAGGAAAAGTAAGCGATGAGGTACTCGCCAGTCTTCAGAAGTGGCAGCTTACCGACTATTTAGACTTAAAGGGCTATATCTCTCACGCCGAGGCCATAGCTCTACAACGCCATTCACAACTTTTGCTCCTTTTGGAGATTAATCAACCCAAGACAGAGGGTATTATCCCAGGGAAACTCTTTGAATATATGGCTTCACAGCGACCTATACTCGCCTTGGGGTATGAGCAATGGGATGTCAAGGATATTATTGCACAAACCCAAACAGGCATCACCCTTTCCCTAACTGACACACAAGGTATTAAGCAAGCCCTCACTCATTACTATGCGCTCTATAAGACTCAGCAGCTTCACACTCACCCAACCTCCCTTGAGACTTATCATAGAAAGAACCTTACTAAAAAGCTTAGTGAACTAATTTTAAGGGGGGAGCGCCTTAGCTAGTGTTAGGCTAGAGATGAAATTTAGAGAAGCGCTCCTTATAGGCGACTCAATCAAGGTGATTCCCTTGTACAAGTCTTCCTTAGCAGCTGAGCGCTGGCGGCAAACCTTACGGGGTTTGCTCGTATAGTCAGGACTTTTATCGTCTTTGACACAGGGGCGCTGGCGACAAACCTTACGGGGTTTGCTCGTATGATAGGAGACTTTGACAGTAGGATGGTTAGGCTCTTGCTGAGAAGTCCTTAACTTTCTTTCCCAAGGAGAGGAGGCTGCTAAGCAGGTACTCGCTGGAGTGTCTATATTGGATTGGGTGAATTGCTCACCTGCTTCATTGTCATGGGGTTCTCCCTTACAGGCAGGCATTGGCAAATCAGACGTTAGACATTGAGCCGCTGGCAAACCACATATTGTGAGCGTTGGCGCTGCATAAGCAGGCACTGCTTGTTTTTCACTATTAACTTTTCGTTTTTCACCTCTTTGCAGCCCCCCTTCTAAACGCATAATAAGGCGAATAGCTGCGATGCTTTGGCTAATGGTGGCCACTATGGTCTTTCCATTGCTCTCTATCGGCTCACGACGAGCGTATTTCCAAAGTATACCTAAAGCCTCTTCCATGAATTATAAGTGGTTAGTGGTTAGTGGTCAGTAGTCAGTCTATTGCAACTAACGACAAATGACTATGGACTAATTGCCCCTATAGCTGACCATAGACATCTGAATAGTGAATAGTGAAAAATTAAAAGTGAAAAACGAATGGCTAAGTAACTCTATTCATTATTCACTTTTCACTCTTTACTTAACTGGTGCAAAGTTACGATATCACAAAGGGCAAAGTCAAGGGAAAGGCTTATGAGAAGTAAGAATTTATACAATAAAAAAATATGTTAAGTGCTTAACAGAAGTTAGTGGTCAGAGGTCAGACGACAGAGGACAGCCTATAGTGACTAACCTCTTATTCGTTATGCTGTTATATCTAAATATGTTAATTATATGTAAAAATTAACTTGTAAAACATGAATTAGTATAAGTATTGTTGTGAGTTATTTTTAAATTCGTAACTTTGTGACCTCAAACAACAAGGATAAGTACTTAGCCGAGACACTCTACGTTGTGAGTTGCTTTCAAATTCGTAACTTTGTGACCTCAAACAACCTAAAGCTTTGCGATACCAAAGAAGAAACGTTGTGAGTTGCTTTCAAATTCGTAACTTTGTGACCTCAAACAACCCTGTTTGCTTGAAGAATTGCCATGCAAGGTTGTGAGTTGCTTTCAAATTCGTAACTTTGTGACCTCAAACAACTTTGAAAAAGCAAGACAAAACAGCGACCTAGTTGTGAGTTGCTTTCAAATTCGTAACTTTGTGACCTCAAACAACCACACTCGCGCTTTTTTGTTTCTTTTTTTCGTTGTGAGTTGCTTTCAAATTCATAACTTTGTGACCTCAAACAACAGTGGGTTCTTGCTAATCTCAAATGGGAGGGTTGTGAGTTGCTTTCAAATTCGTAACTTTGTAACCTCAAACAACTGGAATTTTTTATGTATCAGAGGGCGTTTTGTTGTGAGTTGCTTTCAAATTCGTAACTTTGTGACCTCAAACAACTCTCGTATCCCGAATTACTTGGCTTGTAGTTGTGAGTTGCTTTCAAATTCGTAACTTTGTGA
>NZ_ALNN01000030.1:0-32840 GCF_000293175.1 Capnocytophaga sp. CM59 | reverse complement strand
TTGATGGTAGGGACAACTGTCTCTCCATTGCTATCCAAAGGCTCGCGACGAGCGTATGTCCAAAGAATTTCTAAAGCCTCTTCCATGATTTCAAAGTAAAAAGTAAAAGGTAAAAGGTAAAAAGTGAACTACTTGCAATCCTTATAAGACACAATATAAGACGCAATAAATTGCGTCTCTACCCTAACGCTGGCTAAGACAACTCCTGATGAGCGTAGTCATCCGTAGAGACGCAATTTATTGCGTCTTAATGAATTGGACTATACAATCATTTTTTACTATTGATTGGCATTTGTAGTTTCTTCATAAAGAGCTAAAAGCTCTAATCATAGTAGGGACGAGCTGCAAGCTCGCGCCAGCGGAGGGGGGGCAGTGGTCAGACGTCAGTGGTCAGTTTTCAGTCTATTGCGACTAATGGCTGATTACTAACATCAGACGTCTGACCACTGAATAACGCTGCAAAATTACAACATTTAGGATAGGGAAGTCAAGAAAAGGAGGGGTGAGAAGTAAGAATTTATACAATAAAAAATGGTGTTAAGCATTTAACAGTAGTCAGACGTCAGTGGTCAGTTTTTAGTTTTTAGTTTTTAGTTTTTAGTAGTTAGGCGCAATAGACTGCCTACTGTCTTCTGACCACTGTCTTCTGCCCTCTGCTTACTGATTTTTTGCAAAAATTTCTGTTTTTATAAAATGATAATAATTTGATAATCAAGTAACTAGAGTACTTTTAGGTGTTGAAATTTGTGGATATAAAAAAATTTTCTTGAAAAAAGTGTGTTTAAATTTTTTTTTTCGGGAAAAAGATGTACCTTTGCAAAGAATTTTTTACTATTCTTTTTATACAAGAATATTATTTTTTAAAACCTAATCTATAAGTCAGTAACCGCTATGGAGAAGACCCTTACGGAATTGATATTGGAGCAGAGAAGCTATCTGAAAAACACCTTCCCTAAGAAAAAGGCAGAGGATTTCGTGGATGCACTCTATCGCTTGTTGTTCAATCTGGACGACACCAATTGTGAGAGTAATTACGAAATAGAGCAACGCCTCAGAGGTAAGCGCTTGGAACTCTCGGCTATAGTATATGATTATCTAAAAGATAGCCAGACGACCCAAGAACAGACAGAACAGTTTTTTGCAGCTATTGCCCAAATATACCCGCTCTTGCTCTGCGATGCAAGGGCTATACTTGAGAATGACCCTGCGGCTCAGAACTTGGAGGAGGTGTATATGTCCTATCCTGGTTTCTATGCCATTGCTATTCACCGACTTGCTCACCAGCTGTGGTTACAAGGGCTAAAGCTCCTGGCGCGTGTATGGTCAGAATATGCACACAGTCGTACGGGGATTGACATACACCCCGCTGCACGGATAGGAAGGAACTTCTGTATAGACCATGGTACAGGAATTGTTATAGGGGAGACCTGCGTCATTGGCGACAATGTAAAGATATACCAAGGGGTAACCCTAGGGGCACTCTCAGTTACCAAGGATAAGATGAACACCGATCGTCACCCTAAGATAGGTAACAATGTAGTGATCTATTCCGGAGCTACTATACTGGGCAACAGTCAGATAGGGCACGATAGTACCATAGGGGGAAATGTATGGCTTACCGAAAGTATAGAACCCTATACAGTCATCTACTACAAGAGTGAGATGATCACCAAGCAGAAAAACCTATCACCTGAACCTATTTTTTTTCATATATAAACGATTTTTTTAATTAACATAATTTACAAATCTTATGAAGTATAACAACATCTTAGGAGCTATTGGAAATACTCCAGTTATTCGTCTTGCCAAACTTTTCCCTAATAACCAAGTTTGGATCAAATTAGAAAAAAGCAACCCAGGAGGAAGCATCAAAGACCGTATTGCCTTGGCCATGATTGAGAAGGCAGAGAAGGATGGTCTTATCAACAAAGATACCGTAATTATAGAGCCTACCTCAGGGAATACAGGGGTTGGACTTGCCTTGGTAGCAGCGGTGAAGGGCTACAAGCTCGTACTTGTAATGCCTGAGTCCATGAGTGTGGAGCGCCGTAAGCTTGTTTCTGCTTATGGGGCATCTTTCGTGCTTACTCCTAAGGAAAAAGGAACAGGAGGTGCCGTAGAGAAAGCCAAAGAATTGGCTGCTTCTATTCCGAACTCTTGGATTCCTCAACAGTTTGAAAACCCTGCCAACCCTGAAATACACCGCCTTACCACTGCTCAAGAGATTGTGGCCGACTTCCCACAAGGAGTGGATTACTTTATCTCAGGTATCGGAACAGGCGGACATCTCTCTGGTATAGGGGAAGTGCTCAAAGCGAAGTTCCCTCATACTAAGGTCTTTGGTATAGAGCCTGCTACCTCTGCCGTGCTTAGCGGTAACAAGCCAGGGCCACACCCACTACAAGGTATTGGTACAGGTTTCATTCCTAAAACGCTCAATACTTCTATCTATGATGGGATCATCACTATAGACAAGGACGAGGCTTATGACTATACCCGTCGCTTGGCCAGAGTTGAAGGTATCTTAGGAGGTATCTCCACAGGAACTTCCTTGGCGGCTATTGCGAAGAAACTCCCTGAAATCAAAGAAAATGAAGTAGTACTTACCGTGAATTACGACTCAGGTGACCGCTACTGGTCTGTAGCAGACTTGTTTGAGGAAAATCCGTATTCATAATGACTAATGACCAATGACTAATGACCAATGACTAATGACTAGTGACTAGTGACCAATGACTAGTGACCAATGACTAGTGACCAGTGATTAATGCCAATAATACGTTACGATTATTGGCATTAATCATTATTGGCATTAATCATTATTGGCATTAATCATTATTGGCATTAACAATTAACAATTGATAATTAACAATTAATTATGCGTATTCTCCTACAGCGTGTAAGTCACGCCCAAGTAGCTATAGCGGGGGCAGTACATTCGGAAATAGGGGCGGGTTTTCTCCTGCTCTTAGGTATAGAAGAGGCCGATGGAGCGGATGATATAGCCTATTTGTGTAAGAAAATCGCCCAGATTCGCCTTTTCAACGATGCAGAAGGGGTGATGAACCTTTCCTTGCAGGAAGTAGAAGGCTCGCTTATGGTAGTGAGTCAATTTACTCTCTATGCGAATACTAAGAAGGGCAATCGTCCTTCCTATATCCGTGCAGCAAGGCCTGAGAAAGCGATTCCCCTATATGAGGCCTTTGTCCAGCAGCTACAAGCGCTCACCCAAAAGCCTGTAGCCACAGGGGTATTTGGTGCCGATATGCAGGTGAGTCTCTGTAACGATGGGCCTGTTACTATATTTATAGACAGCAAAATGCGTGATTTCTGATGAGATCACGCATTTTTCATAAATGTAAATATATGAATTAATTAGGCTTGGTACTTAGTCTTTTAAGCCCTTACGGGTAAGTTCATCACAAGGTCTATATAGAGATTCACCTTGTCCTTAAGCTCTTTACGATTGACGATAAAGTCCAAGAAACCATGTTCTTGTACAAACTCAGCTGTTTGGAAGCCTTCGGGAAGTTCTTTTCCTGTGGTATCCTTAACCACACGAGGGCCAGCAAAGCCAATGAGTGCTCCTGGTTCGGCTATATTGATATCTCCGAGCATAGCAAAAGAAGCGGTTACGCCCCCTGTAGTTGGGTCGGTACATAGGGAGATGTAAGGCAGACCAGCATCGTCCAACTGGGCAAGTTTTGCGGAGGTTTTGGCCATCTGCATCAGAGAGAAAGCCGCTTCCATCATACGTGCCCCGCCAGACTTGGATATCATCATAAAGGGCAAGCGGTTATTAATGGCGTAATCAATCCCGCGGGCAATCTTTTCTCCTACAACGCTTCCCATAGAGCCGCCGATAAAGTCAAAATCCATACAAGCCACTACCAGTTCTCGCCCTTTGGACTTGCCCACTGCACAGCGTACAGCATCGTATAGGTCGGTTTTCTTTTGGGCTTCCTTGAGCCTATCCTTGTACTTTTTGGTATCCTCAAAGTCCAGTGGATCTTTCGAGCGCATGGTCTTATCCAGTTCACTGAACTTACCATCGAATAAGATTTCAAAATATTCCTTGCTGCCAATACGCACATGGTAGCCATCCTCTGGGCTGATGTAGAAGTTCTGAGCAAGTTCCTCTGTTTCAATTATTTTCCCTGTAGGAGACTTATACCACAATCCTTGTGGTATGTCCTTTTTCTCCTCAGTGCTTGTCTGTATTCCTTTTGTTTTTCTCTTGAACCAAGACATATATGTTTCTCATTAACAATAAGATAGTCACTCCTTTACACTAAGGCCTACCCCAAAAGACTATCCTACAAATTAGCAGGGCAAAGGTACGTTTTTTTTTCTATATAAGCAGAGGAAGGTGTGTTAATGTTGATAAGTTTTTAGATAATGACGAGTGACAAGTGACAAGTGACGAATGACAAGTGACGAGTGACTAATGACGAGTGACAAGTGACAAGTCGTAATAGACTGACTACAGACTACTGACCACTGACTACTTTTAAATAAAATATAACAGTCGAAGATGATTTTTTTAAGACAAAAAAGTCTATCTTTGCAGTGTATATAAATAATAAATAAATTGAATTATGTCTAAAATAGGAAGCACATTAGCCGCCTTGGTAGTGGGAGCTGCCATAGGTGCAAGTGTGGGAATTCTTTTTGCTCCTGATGAAGGGAAAAAGACCCGCAAACGTATTCGCAAATCATTGGAAGGGGTGTCCGATAACCTTAAGGACAAGCTCACCCATCTGAATGAAAACCTAAGAGAAAAGAAACTCAAACTCAAAGGCACTTTGGAGGACAACGTAGAGCGTCTACTTTCCAAGTCTAGCTACAAGGCAGAGGAAATCATCAATGCTCTTGAGCGCAAATTGGAAGACCTAAAGGCCGCCAATGCTAAATTTCAAAAATAACCCCTAAGCACTCTTACCTATGGCACTTAACGAACTCAAGGAAACGGCAAGAACCCTACCCACAGAAGTGGAATCAACGGTCAATTCACATTTGGAGTACTATAAGCTATATATATTCCGTATTATAGCCAAGACCACTATGGGCTTTGTGAGCCTTTTTGTGACAGCTCTCTTTCTGCTGATTATTGCCTTTTTCTTGGCTTGTGCCTCTGCCTTTGCTATTGGGGAATGGTTAGGTAGTGAAGCCCTAGGCTTTGCCATAATGGGACTAATCTTTGTATTAGCACTGCTCATTATCTACAAAAACCGCAAGGGGCTTATCCAGAAGCCTATATTGAGCAAATTGTCCGAAATATATTTTAAAGAATAATGTCATGGAAAGAAAATACACCTCATTCACCGAAATAGAAAACGACTTGCGTGCACTCAAGCTCAAAAAGGATATAGACCTTATGTGCCTAAAGACTGATTATCAAACGCTACTTCGTAATCTTTCCATAAGTGGACTTTTTGCAGACTCCGTAGCACAGTTCAGAAGTGCCATAGCCGAAAAGCAAAGAAGCTTATTGTCATTGGTAGCAGGCTTCTTGCTTAGGAAATTTTTCTAACAATAACCCTTTTCTAATCAAGAGATTAGTAGATTTATCCTAAAAAAATGAGGATAAAATTTTGATATATCGGAAAAAGGTTGTACTTTTGCACCCTGAAAAAAGCGAGGTCTTGTAGCTCAGCTGGTTAGAGCACCTGACTCATAATCAGGGGGTCCTTGGTTCGAGCCCAAGCTGGACCACTTTCGCTAAAGCACTTACAGAGATGTAGGTGCTTTTTTATTGTCTATAATTTGCTTTATCGAAAAAAATAACTACCTTTGCCAAGATTTTTAAAAACGTAATTAGATGAAAAAATTTCTATTCTTAGCAGGGCTTTTCATGGCTGCGGTCACTGCCTCTGCACAAAATGGCAACTTAGATCAAGGAGGCTTACAACTCAATGCAGGAGTAGGTATCTCAGGCTGGGGAATTCCAGTGTATGTGGGGCTTGATTATGGTGTTACTAACGACATCAGTGTAGGAGGGGAGTTTACTTTCCGTAGCTATTCCCATTCAAGCTACTACACCCATAATATCATGGGATTTTTTGGTAATGGGAACTACCATTTCAACAACTTATTCAACCTCCCTCGTCCATTAGACCTTTATGCTGGGTTGAGCTTAGGGGTGTATACTTCTACTGTTACAGCTAAAGAAGGAAGAGATTATATTGGAGATAGCTATTCTGGTTTTAGCCTCATAGGACAGACAGGTGCTCGTTACTTCTTCACCGACAACTTTGGGGTGAATTTGGAACTCTCTGGAGGACTACTCACCAGCGGTGCTAAAGCAGGAATTACCTATAGGTTTTAATTTAGGTAAAAAGTAAAAGATAAAAGGTAAAAAGTGCTCTATACTTTTTACCTTTTACTTTTTATTTTTCAACTTCTTTTTAGTCTCTTCTTGAAAGGAAAATCCTGAGTATATACCAGAAGAGCAACATCACTGAGGAGAAGAGTTGTAGGGCAGCGCCTACATATTGGTCAGTGGTGTATTCATTCTTCACATTGTACGTCTGGTAGAGAATACCTCCTGTGGCAAGTACTACCATACCCACAGAGAACCATAGGCCTAAGTCAAATCCGAAAAGAGCTCCTGCCACAATCAGTCCTAGGGAGAGAAAACCACCTATAACCAATACACTTCTTAGAAAAGAAAAATCCAATCGTGTCATAAAAACCACTGCTGTAAGCCCTCCAAACAAGGATAGGGTAACAATAGCTGCTTGTGAGAGTACCTCGGTACCTGTATAAGCTAGAGCAATGTAAATCAAAGGCAAGAAAATCACTGCCTCCAAAAGCACATAAAGCCCTAGCCCTATGTATTGGGTAGTGCGGCTAAGAGAGTGCGCCCATTTGTTGGCCAACATAGAGCCTAACCAGAAGCCGCCTATGATAAAGAGCCATATAAACTTGCCGCCAAACATAGCCAAAATAAGCTCTTCAGGCACCCAGCGGAGCAAAGCTGTCTCTACCAAGATAAAAGCCAAAAGCGCCAAGGCTACATGGGTGTAAGTTTTCCTATAAAAAACAGCTCGTTCTGAGTCTGTAGAATAAGCTACCAACTCAGGGGCTGAGTTGTAGGAGTTGTTGTAGCTACCTTTGTTGTAGCTGGAATTGTAGGAATTCATTTTAATAAGGTTTTATAATGGGCAAAAATACAAAAAAGTTTTGAATTTTGAGTTCTTAGTTTTGAGTTACTAATGTAAATCAATTGACTTTTATCAGTAACTCAAAACTTAAAATTCAGAACTCAGAACTCAAAACTTATTAGGACTACTCTGTTTTGTTTCTAAAGACAAGGCCGTTGTCAAAGGAGTCTATCAAGATAAGACTACCTGCCTTGATGTTTCCTTTGAGGATCTCCTTGGAGAGGGCATTCATAACCTCTTTCTGGAGGACACGCTTTACAGGACGGGCACCGAATTGTGGATCGTAACCACGTTCTGCTAAGTAATCTATAGCCTCTGGAGTGGCTTCCAAAACAATGTTCTCACGAGCTACCAACTTGATGATACCGCCCAACTGCAAGCGGACGATTTGCTTGATGTCGGCCTTGGTAAGAGGGGCAAACATGACAATGTCGTCAATACGGTTGATAAACTCAGGACGTACGGTCTGCTTGAGCAGCTGTAGTACCTCTTCTTTGGCCTTTTCAGTGGCTTCTTCTACATTCTTGATTTTCTCAAAACTTTCCTGAATAAGGTGACTACCTATGTTGGAAGTCATGATGATAATCGTATTCTTGAAATCGGCTGTACGACCTTTGTTATCAGTCAATCGGCCTTCGTCCAAGACCTGCAAAAGAATGTTGAAAGTATCGGGGTGAGCCTTTTCAATCTCATCGAGCAAGACCACAGAGTAAGGGCGGCGACGTACGGCCTCGGTAAGCTGACCTCCTTCGTCATAGCCCACATATCCTGGAGGCGCTCCCACGAGTCGGCTTACGGCATGTTTCTCTTGATATTCACTCATATCAATACGGGTCATGGCATTCTCATCGTCAAAGAGGTATTCGGCCAAGGCCTTGGCCAATTCTGTCTTTCCGACCCCAGTGGTTCCCAAGAAAAGGAAGGAACCAATTGGTTTTTTAGGATCCTGCAAGCCCGCACGACTACGGCGAATCGCATCGGATACGGCTGCGATGGCCTCTTCTTGTCCTACCACACGTTTGTGTAGTTCTTCTTCCAAGTGAAGGAGCTTTTCGCGTTCGCCCTGCATCATTTTAGTAACAGGCACTCCTGTCCACTTGGCGATTACCTCGGCTATGTCCTCACGGGTTACCTCTTCCTTGATCATGGACATCTCGTGGGTATCTACTTCCTTCTGAAGGTCGGCCAATTTAGCTTCTTCTTGCTTGATCTTACCATAACGAAGTTCGGCTACCTTACCATAGTTACCTTCACGTTCAGCACGTTCGGCATCGAGCTTATATTGTTCTATATTGTTCTTAACCGCCTGAATTTCATCTACTAAGGTCTTTTCACCTTGCCACTTGGTAAAGAGCGCATTGCGTTCCTCCTTGAGGTTGGCCAAATCGGCATTGAGTAAGCGGAGTTTTTCATCGTCATTTTCACGCTTAATAGCCTCAATCTCAATCTCTAACTGCATGATCTTACGATCCAGTACGTCCAATTCCTCTGGCTTAGAGTTGATTTCCATACGTAGTTTGGCAGCGGCCTCGTCCATAAGGTCAATAGCCTTATCAGGCAAGTAACGGTTTGGTATATAGCGCTGGGAGAGTTCCACAGCAGCGATAATGGCTTCGTCCTTGATACGTACCTTGTGGTGTGCCTCATATTTTTCCTTGATACCACGGAGGATGGAGATAGCACTCTCGGTATCAGGTTCTTCTACCATTACTTTTTGGAAACGACGCTCAAGCGCCTTGTCCTTTTCAAAGTACTTTTGGTACTCGTCCAAGGTAGTGGCACCAATGGCACGGAGTTCGCCACGTGCCAAGGCAGGTTTGAGGATGTTGGCAGCGTCCATAGCCCCTTCGCCTCCCCCGGCTCCTACGAGGGTATGGATCTCATCAATAAACAAGATGATATTCCCGTCGGATGAAGTAACTTCTTTCACTACCGATTTGAGTCGTTCCTCGAACTCCCCTTTGTACTTCGCCCCAGCGATAAGGGCACCCATATCAAGGGAGTAAATTGTCTTATCTTTCAGGTTTTCAGGCACATCCCCATTGACGATACGGTGCGCCAAACCTTCGGCAATAGCAGTCTTACCAACCCCAGGTTCCCCTACCAGCATAGGGTTATTTTTGGTACGGCGGGAAAGAATCTGAAGCACACGACGGATTTCGTCGTCACGGCCGATGACTGGATCCAATTTGCCACTATGGGCGAGTTGGGTCAAGTTTTTCGCATACTTATTGAGCGAGTTATAAGTATCCTCAGCCGAAGCAGAGGTTACACGTTCGCCCTTGCGGAGTTCAGCGATGACCTTTTCAAATTCTTTTTCAGTAACGCCCTGTTCCTTAAGGGCTTGGCCTACTTGGTTTTTGATTTTGAAGATCGCCAAGAGCAAATGTTCTACAGAGACATACTCATCGTTCATCTTCTTAGCGATATTGCTTGCTTCGGTGAGTACCTCGCCAGCGGTGCGGGAGAGAGACATCTGTCCGCCCTGTACTTTAGGGTAAGAAGCTAAAGCCTTTTCTACTGCCTGATTGAGGGTAGTGGTATTGACTTGCAACTTTTTAAGGATAAAAGGCAGCACATTGTTATCTACCTCTTGGATCCCCTTGAAGATATGTTCCACTTGGATATCTTGCTGACCGAGACCCTGAGCGAGTTGCTGCGCTCTCTGAATGGCCTCTTGGGATTTAATGGTATAATTGTTGAAATTCATCTTTTTTTCAATTGTTAATGGTTAATTGTCAATTGTCAATCACAGACGCCAGACGTCTGAACACTGACTACTATTTCAAGAAGTATTCCAAAGTTAAAAATATGACAAATTGTCAGGTTTTGAGATGAGTGTTGGGGAAGAGATAAATGTTTAGTCGTGATTATCAATAAGTTGATAGATGAAAAAATGACAGTAGAAGAGCGGTAAAGACAAAATATCATTATAGATCTTTATTATCGTTTTTCTATATTTTTAATATCAGACAAAAAAACGTATCTTTGTACTATCATTGATTAACAAATAATGGCTATGAATAATAGAATAATACAGGTAAATGATTCTGGTATAACAATAATAGATCAAAAAGGTAGGGACTATATCAGTCTTACTGATATGACAACTACTTTTAAAGAAGGAAGTGGATTGATCGGAAAATGGATAACGAATAAGAACACTTTAGAATATTTAGGAATATGGGAAAAAATCAACAACCCTAATTTTAATTACCCCGAATTCGGGGTAATTGGTCAAGAGGCTGGAACAAATCGTTTTATCATGTCCGCTGGCCAATGGATAGGACGGACTAATGCTATTGGTATAATCGTGAAAGCTGGACGTTACGGAGGAACTTATGCCCATAAAGACATTGCTTTTAATTTTGCAATGTGGTTAAGTCCTGAATTTCAGATTTACTTAGTTAATGAATTTCAGAGATTAAAAGATGACGAAAATAATCGATTAAAGACGGAGTGGGACTTACAAAGAACATTAGCAAAAGTAAATTATCAAATTCATACGGACGCAATAAAAGAACATCTTATTCCTCAAGAAATCACCAAAGAACAAGCAAGAATAGTTTATGCAAATGAAGCTGACTTGTTGAATGTTGCTCTCTTTGGAACTACAGCGAAAGAATGGAGGAGCAAAAATAGCGAAAAGAAAGGTAATATTCGTGATTATGCTACAATAGAACAATTGGTTGTTCTAAGTAATATGGAAAGTATTAATGCGTTACTAATTAGAGAAGGACTTTCTCAATCAGAAAGATTAATTTTAATCAATAAGACAGCCATTACCCAGATGAAATCATTACTATTTTCTAAAACAATAAAGCAGATAAAATCAAAATCATCTATTGACAAACTAAAGACAGAATATGAGTTGTAGAAATATGTTTGAAAAAGTAAAAGCACTACGCCTGCAATACAGAGAAGCCCAAAGTGAGGCAGAAGAACAAGCCATACAGCAGACCTTGGATAGGCTAAGGGCAGAAGACCCCGAAGCATGGGCATGGGCAATGGTAGAGAATGCTAAAGAAACTGCTGAAGAAGCTAAGGCTCTTAAAGAAGAAGTAAAGGCCAGAGAAACCTTAAAGGCTGTTTGGCTGTAGGGGTAACCTTGTTTAAAAATAATCAAAACTTTAACATTTGCAAGTGTTCTATTTTGAAAAGTAATTTGTAATTTTGCCCCTGTTTAATAACCTATTTAACTATGATTTAAAAAATAACACCTAAAATATAAATTAGCGTTTCGCTTTACAATTTTCCGATCACAGAAATACGACCAAATTTTTCAGTAAGACAAGGAAAAGAGTAATAAGTGGAAATGCCTGCGATTAACGTGGGCATTCCTTTTACTTTGTCTTACAGCCTTTGGTCGGGCTACTGTGAAAAGTATGAAGGAATGTCTCACGTTTTTTCTCTATGTGTAGAGCGATATAACTAATATATAACGTTATACGCTCTATCCGAAGAGAGCAGAAAAAGGTAGTAACCGAAAAACCTTTAACAGAGTAGGTATGAATAATTTATATTAAAAAGACAGATGAATAAATTTTTATTACTATGCTGCATTGCTATCAGTTCTGTAGTATATGCACAGGAATTTGAAATTTCTCAAGAAGGGATTTTAGAAAGAGGTACAAACAAGGATTTTGTTATCATAAAATCTGATGGAAAAAGTGCTAAGGAATTGTACAACAGTGCTGTAAAACATATTGGAAAGATTAATGGAAAGGTCTTAGAAGATGAAAAATATGAACGCCTAAAATGGCAAGTATATGTTCCTAAAATCACCTATATAGAAGAACTTTTAGCAAAGAACTATATAGATGCCTATATCACTATACAGCTTTCCTTCAAGGATAATCGTGCTAAGTATGAGATCGTTGCTGCTGATTTCAAATGCCCCGGTAATGGAAAAAACTTGGTAGTTCGTTCCTCAGGTATGTCAGACCCCTCTTATTTTATCTATAGAAGAAATGGCACTTTAGTAGAAACCAGAGCTAAAAGTGATATTGAAGATTTTTTCAAGCGAGATATTAAAAGTATTCTTGAACAAGATAATTGGTAAAAGAATTAGTAAAGTCGTTTGTTTATCTTAAAGAAACGACTTTACTTTCATACATAAGAGAAATAAAAACCACCTAAAGTCATGAAAAGTTTCTTTTGTTTAGTCTTACTAAGCATTCTGATTGCCAATTCTTATACTTTGTTTGCCTCAACTCATATCACCAACTTTCCTTTAGAGAGAGGATACTTATCTGATAGTATTCCGAATAAAATAAACAAAAGGTTTGGAATCATTTTCCATTCTTTAGAAGACAAGTTTAATATATTGGATTACAATCATCTAATCCAGACACCTAAGCAAGAGAAGCATATATTACCCCCAAAAAATAGGTTTATAGACCCCTCTCTCTACCGGCATTATTGTAACCTGACCTCAATTACTATCCCCAATACCCCCATAAGTATTAAGGCACAATCCTTTAGAGGGACTTTTATCAAGAGGAATCTACCTCCCCCAAGAGATTTTGAACTCATTAAGGATTGGGCGGGTAAGAATTGCTCTCTTTGGGTAAGTATCAATTTAAGTATAGACATGTTATACTAGTAATATCAAAATAAAGAAATATAATAAACCCCATTAAGATGAAAAAACTAATCTTATCGTTGATAGTTCTTACAAGCTTAACTATCACCAACTGTAGCAAAAGTGAAGAAAATGCTACCACTACTTATGAGGAAAACCCCTTAAATCCTCAGAACCCACAAAGCCCACAACGGCCACAAGTTCCACAACCCAATCAGGAGCCACCTATCACCTCAGCGGACTTTACACTCAGTGAAGATGGGAAAACTCTTGTCCGCTGGAATAATACTACTCGTACTACCTTGGACATGAAAGCCCACCCGCTATTAAGCCAAGTAACAACCATTGATTCTTGGGCTTTTGAAGATCGCAATAGTTTAAAAACTATTGTCTTTCCTGAAACTTTAACTACTATCAAAGGAGGTGCTTTCTCAAAAACAGGCCTCACCTCTGTTATTATACCTGAAACCGTTACCTCTATAGGTAACTATGCTTTTTCTAACTGTAATAGTCTTACTTCTGTTTCTATTCCTAAAACAGTAACTGATTTAGAAGATTGGATTTTTGAAAATTGTGGAAACTTAGAAGAAGTAACCTATGGTCCTAAAACACTCAAGGCCAGTCTATTTAATAACTGTACAAGCCTGAGAAAAGTTATTTTATTAGAGGGAGTAACTACCATAGGAACTTGGGCTTTTGAAAATCGTAAAGCATTAAAAGAAATTCATTTTTCCAGCACAGTAACTACCATCAATGCCAATGCTTTTAGTGGTAGTGGGCTAAGTACTATTACTATTCCTGAAACTATTACCACTATAGGAGCGAGTGCTTTTTCTAACTGTAAAAGTCTTATCTCTGCTTCTATCCCTAAGAGTGTCATCTCTTTAGGAGATTGGGTTTTTGAAAATTGTGAAAATTTAGAAGAAGTAACCTTTGGCCCTAAAACACTCAAAGGTAGTCTGTTTAATAACTGTACTAGTCTCAAGAAAGTTATCTTATTAGAGGGAGTAACTACTATAGGAACATGGGCTTTTGAAAATCGCAAAGCATTAAAAGAAATTCAATTTTCCAGTACCGTAACTACCATCAATGCCAATGCTTTCAGTGGTAGTGGGCTAAGTACTATTACTATTCCTGAAACTATTACCACTATAGGAGCGAGTGCTTTTTCTAACTGTAAAAGTCTTACCTCTGCTTCTATCCCTAAGAGTGTCATCTCTTTAGGAGATTGGGTTTTTGAGAATTGTGAAAATTTGGAAGAAGTAACCTTCGGCCCTAAGATACTCAAAAATGGTCTGTTTCTTAATTGTACAAACCTAAAAAAAGTTACCCTATTAGAAGGAGTAACTACTATAGGAACTTGGGCTTTTGAGAATCGAACAAATCTTACTACACTTACTATTAAAGCTACTACTCCGCCCTCTATAGGAGAGATAACCTTTAAAAACACTGCTCTAACCCATATCTATGTACCTGCTGCAAGTGTAGATACTTATAAAAACGATAGAAAATGGGGTGTTTTTGCTGACAAAATCCAAGCAATCCCATAACCCTCAATTATAAGTCTTGTTACATAACAAAAAGAAGTTACCTAAAGAGGTAGCTTCTTTTTGTTGTTTTTTACTTTCTCCCTAAACTCCTATATCACTTGCTGAAATTCCTCAGGTAGGTAAGTAAGAGCTTGGTTTTCTATATCCTTGGGGATACCGTAATAAGCCTCGGCTATACCACCTGTAATAGCGGCAAGGGTATCACTATCGCCCCCTATGGAGACGGCCAAACGGAGAGCACTCTCAAAGTCGTGACTTTCTAAAAAGCAGATAAAGGCTTGAGGAACCGTGCCTTGGCAGGTTTCGTTGAAGCAATAACTCTCGCGTAAGGCAGCACAATTAGTAGAGAGGTCATAGCCACTCTATGAGCGTATTATTCAAACAAAAGAAGAAGAAATAAACTTTCTTAGAGGAAAACTAAGCTGATTATTCTTCTAGAACTATATTATACTAAAAAACACAGCTTATCATTTGCTTTCTTCAAAAAGATGAGTTATTTTTGCATTCATAATTTGGTAGGCGACTATATGCCTTTAAAAAAACAATTATAAGCTGTCCCAAAGTAATACAAATGAGAGTGCTTGAAGGCAAGCATATTAAATTTGTCTGTCCAAAAGACAAGGAACAATTAGAATTTAACTCTTAACTACTATGATCCAAGATATAATCACTTATGCCTTAGTGGCTTTGGCTGTTTTTTTCTTAGTAAAAAAATTCTTTTTCACCAAGAAGAAAAAATGTGGGGGCGGTCCCGATTGTAAATGTGGCGGATAATTTGTAACTTTGCCCTCTGTTAAAAAACTTTTTGAAATGACAAAGCTAAGTGTAAATATCAACAAAATCGCCACTTTGCGCAATTCCCGTGGGGGCAATGTGCCTGATTTGTTACAAGTGGCTACTGATATACAAGAGTTTGGCGCCGAGGGTATCACCATTCACCCGCGTCCCGATGAGCGACATATCCGCTACCAAGATGCGCGAGATCTGAAAAAAATAGTCCATACAGAATACAATATTGAGGGCAACCCTATCCCTAAGTTTATTGATTTGGTGCTTGAGGTGAAGCCTACCCAAGTAACCCTCGTCCCCGATGCAGAAGATGCTATTACCTCCAATGCAGGTTGGGACACCCTCACCCATGCCGCTTACCTAACGGAGATCGTGGCCGAGTTCAAGCGACATGGTATCCGTACTTCCCTTTTTGTAGATCCTGTAGAGAAAATGGTAGAAGCAGCAGCCAAGACAGGCACCGATCGCGTGGAACTCTATACTGAGGGGTATGCACGCGAGTATGCCCGTGGTAACAAAGACGGTATTCTGCCTTATGTGACAGCGGCTAAAGTAGCCCAAAGTGTCGGCTTAGGACTTAATGCAGGCCATGACTTGAGTTTGGACAACCTCAAATATTTCAAAGAACAGATACCTGGCCTCTTGGAAGTCTCCATAGGGCATGCACTTATCAGTGAGGCGCTCTACTTGGGACTGCAAAATGTAGTAAGCATGTATCTCTATCGCCTTAAATAACGTATTATGGAACTTATCAACTCTCAGATAGTAGGGGAGGGCAAGCCACTGATTATCCTACACGGCTTCTTAGGTATGGCCGATAACTGGCGTACCCACTCTCTTCATTTTGCCCAAGAGGGCTACCAAGTGCATGTGATTGATGCACGCAACCACGGACATAGTTTCCACTCGCCTGAGTTCTCTTATGCCCTTATGGTGGAAGACCTCATTCGCTATATGGATTATCACCAGATAGCCTCCGCACCGCTTATTGGTCACTCCATGGGCGGCAAGACCACTATGCTATTGGCGGTCACACACCCTGAGCGTGCCGAGCGTATTTTGGTGGTGGATATGGCTCCTAAGTATTACCCTGTGCATCACAAAGTAATCCTTGATGCACTCTCTACCTTGGACTTCTCCCAAATAAAAACCCGTGAGGAGGCCGACCAGCAATTGGGCAAATTCATCATAGATGTTCCCATACGCCAGTTCCTGCTCAAGAATGTCTATAGGGTCACCCCTGACCAATTGGGTTTGCGTATCAACTTGCCTGTACTACGCGACCGTGTGGCCGAGATAGGCACAGCCTTGCCCACAGGTACCATCTATTATGGAGAAGCACTCTTTATGGTAGGAGCCAAGTCCAATTATGTCCTTGCGGAGGACATGGCACTGATCAAGCAACATTTTCCCAAAGCTACTGAAGTTATTGTAGAGGGGGCAGGCCACTGGGTACAGGTGGAAAAACCTAAGGAATTTTTTGAAATTGCCTCCCAGTTCCTACAAAAATAAACCAAAATGAAATATATTCTAAACCTTATTATTACCAGCTTACTCATCTTGGGACTCAGTAAGGTATTGCCACATATCAATGTAAGAGATTTCACCGATGCCTTATGGTTTTCCTTGGTGGTGAGCCTGCTCAATATATTCCTAAGACCTATATTGATTGTGCTCTCCTTGCCTATTACGGTGGTTACCTTTGGACTGTTTTTGATTGTAATCAACACAATTATTATCATCTTAGCCGATCGCCTTATTGATGGCATCGAGATACAGGGTTTTTGGTACGCTGTACTCTTTAGCCTCTGCCTCTCCGCTGTGCAATCACTCTTAAATAATGAAAATCAATAATCAATTGTTAATTGTTAATTGTCAATTATCAATGATTTAAGTTTTGCAAGCTCTATAACTTGCTGATTCTCAAAACATCCCCCCTACCCCCCCTCAAGGGGGGAGTTAGTAAGTAGTAGAGGTTCAATAAGTTATAGAAAGAATATTTTCCAATTAGACAAACAAATTAGGCTATTTCAACGCCCTTAAAGCTCCCCCTTTGGAGGGGGGGGGAGGTTTTTACAAATAATTGATTATTAGCTGTTTATAATTTTAATAATAGCCTAAAAACGACTTACGAAACTTAAATCAATGATAAGTAACCTGATGACTCATTAAGTAGCTTTAAACAGTTAAAGTTCAGGTAACCAAAGAATTAACCATTAACAATTAACCATTAACAATTATAATAGATGGATAGATATTTTCTCTGGCTGCTCATAGGTTTCTTTACGCTAACGAAGGCCACAGCCCAATATAATGAGATAGGCTTCTATTTCGGGGGTGCCAATCCTATTTCGGATATTGGCGCCACTTACTATGTATATCCGACAAAGCCTGCTTTTGGGCTGATCTATAAGCGTAACCTGCGCAAACAGCTCTCCTTGCGTGCTGATATTAAGTGGTTTGAGCTATGGGATAAGGACGCCCGCGCCACTACCGAAGCACGTAAGCAGCGCGATTTCTCTTTCCTAAACCGTATGGTGGAGATGGGGGCAGGGGTGGAGTATGATTTCCTCCATTTTGATACTCATGACCCTTTCAAATTGCTCTTTACCCCTTATGTGCATACAGGTTTTTACTTTTTCAAGATGGATAGGCTCTATTTTGACAATTTGGCCAATGGAGCGTCGGCCAAGTACCAGACCTATCCTGAGCGCGATGAGTCTTGGGCAATTCCCTTCACCTTTGGGGTTAAGACCCGCCTATGGGGATCGCGTTTCCTTATCGGGGCGGAGGTGAGTATGCGTTATACCTTTACCAATAATATTGACGGCAGTAAGTCGGGCAAAGGAAAATGGTTCGGAAATCTCAATACCCCCGACTGGTATATGATCTCAGGGGCTTACCTGACTTATACCTTTGGTGCTAAGAAGTGCAACTGTTTTGAATTTGCCAAATAAGATATAAAAATTTTTTGGGAATGCTGAAAAAATCATATCTTTGCCACTTGATAGTAATTTTGCAGATAAGCCAATGAATATAGAAAAAGAAATGCTCCCCAAGCATTTGGCCATCATCATGGATGGCAATGGTCGCTGGGCGAAACAACAAGGAAAACAGCGTATCTTCGGCCATGAAAAAGGAGCGAAAACAGTCAGGGAGATTATACAAGAAGTCTCCCAGTTGGGTATTCCTTACCTGACACTTTATGCTTTTTCAACAGAGAATTGGAAGCGTCCTAAGTTAGAAGTGGAGGCACTGATGCACTTATTATCACGCTATTTGAACAAGGAGGTGGCTATTATGCAGCAAAATAATATCCGCCTGAATGCCATAGGAGACCTTGAGAGCCTACCCTCTAAAGTGAGAAAAGAACTCCACAAGGCTATGGAACAGACCAAAGGCAATACCAGCACTACCGTAAGCCTTGCCTTGGCCTATGGGGGACAGCAGGAACTCCTGCAGATGACCCAACAGCTTGCCCGTAAGGTGCAACAAGGGCTGCTTACCCCCGAACAGATTACCTACCAAGAGATACAGAAAACACTCTACACCCAAGAAATCCCCCCTGTGGACTTGCTTATTCGTACCAGCGGAGAGTGCCGTATCAGCAACTTCCTGCTTTGGCAAATAGCCTATGCCGAACTGTACTTTACCGATGTACTTTGGCCTGACTTCACCCCTGAGCAGCTACACAAAGCCCTTTTAAACTATCAAAATAGAGAACGCAGATTTGGAAAAACCAGTGAACAACTTTAGTATGAGAAATTTTCTATATATTTTCGGGATACTCTTTCTCAATACCTCTTATGGCCAAGAGGAACAAACCCTGCCTGAGGCAATTGCCAAGGATACACTACAGAGCGTAGCTGTAAAGGACAGCCTTCCACAGGAGACTACCCTCACAGCCTTGGAAAGAGGGCGTGAGTTTGTCATAGGTGGTATAGAAGTCAAGGGGGCAAAGCACTACAACGCACAGACGATCATTGTGGCTTCTGGCCTTAAGGTAGGGGATAAGATTACGATCCCTAGCGAACGCTTTACCCGTATCATTCACAAGTTGTGGAACTATCAGGTGTTCAACGATATTGATATCTATATAGCCAAAACAGAGGGCAACAAAGTGTTTTTGGAGTTTGTCATTCAGGAAATGCCTGAACTGACCGAGGTGAAGATTGAAGGGATTCGCAAGAGAAAAGGCGAAGAACTGCTCAAGAAAATAGAATTGGACAAGGATAAACTCAAAACGACCAAGAAGATCAACGAGAGCCTTATCGCTAAAACCAAGTCTTATATCACCGATAAGTATCGCAAGGAAGGTTTCCTCAATACTAAAGTACATATCACCACACAGCCCGTGGATTCCTTGGGCACCAAGGAACGTATGCTCATTCGTATAGATAGAGGTTATAAGGTGAAGATTAACCATATTACCTTCGAAGGGAATGAGAAATTCGCAGATAGCAAGCTGCGTAGGCAGATGAAAAAAACCAAACAGCGTTTCTTCGGTCGTTTTTGGAAGCGCTCTAAGTATGTACAAGATAAGTACAACGAGGATTTGGCTTCGCTTATTGACTTCTATAAGGAAAACGGATACCGCGATGCTCGTGTAACCCGCGATACACTCTATGACGGTAAGGAAAATATTGACCTTAAAATCTCCTTGGAAGAAGGACGCAAATACTACTTTGGGGATATCAAGTTCTTAGGAAATACCATCTATAGCAACCAGATGCTTAGCCACATCTTAGGGCTTAAGAAAGGGGAAGTCTATAACGGGGTACAATTGCGCAACCGTATCAATGACCCTAAAGACCCCGATGCCAATAGCATCTCCAACCTCTACCAGAATACAGGTTACCTCTTCTCTCAGATCAACCCTGTAGAGACTTCGGTGGTCAATGACACTATCAACTTTGAGGTACGTATCCATGAGGGTAAGCAAGCACATTTTAATAATATAACAGTAACAGGTAACAGTATCACCAACGATAGGGTGATCTACCGTGAACTACGTACCCGCCCTGGCTATCTTTATTCCAAGGAAGATGTAATCCGTACCGTACGTGAGCTTTCCCAAATGGGAATCTTTGATGCACAGAGTATCAACCCTCAGATCAAGAACCCTGATCCTAACTCTGGTACAGTGGATTTGGAATATGGATTGACCGACAACGGCTCTTCTAGCCAGATACAGCTACAAGGGGGCTATGGAGGTGGAGGCTTCATGGGTACCTTGGGGTTGAACTTTAACAACTTCTCCATACAGAATATATTTGACAAGAAGTCTTACCGTCCGCTGCCTATGGGAGATGCCCAGAAGCTTGCCTTGAACATCAGTGTAGGGCGTGCCTACAGAGTGGGTAGCTTCTCCTTTATGGAACCTTGGTGGGGAGGGGAGCGACCTGTACAGTTCTCCGTTGGGTTTAACTATTCGGTGAGCTATGATTATAACTACTATACCTATGATGTAGATAAGAGTAAGCGCTTCTATATCACAGGGGTATACTTGGGATTGGCCAAGCGCCTACAGGTGCCCGATGACTATTTCCAACTCTCTCAGAACATCAGTTATAACTATTATGACCTGAGAAACTATAACACTACGCTCTTTACCTTCGGGAACGGACATTCCAATGCCTTGGCTTATACCGTCTCCCTAAGCCGACGCTCCAGTGGGCCTAACCCTATTTTCCCGCTGGGAGGTAGTGATTTTACCATTACGGCCAAGCTCACGCCTCCTTACTCGTTGCTTAATGGGGTAGATTACAAGTCGCTTATGGAGCAGCGCGCAGTGGCAGAGGCCAATAGCAATACCAACCGTATCTCCGAGATTGACCAAGAGCGTTTCAATTGGCTCGAATACTATAAGCTACGCCTACAAGGAAACTGGTACTTGAACTTAGTAGATAAGCTCGTCTTGCGTCCCTCAGTGGATTTCGGTTACTTAGGTTATTATAATAGGGACAGAGGTACCGTACCATTTGAGCGCTTTATGGTAGGGGGCGATGGGATGTCTTACAATTCTTTGGAAGGACGCGAATACATACAGATGCGAGGCTACCCTAACCAGTCTCTCTCATCACGTGATGGTGATGTGATTTATAACAAGTTCTCTTTGGAGCTACGCTATCCGATCACCCTCAAGCCTATGGCTTCTATCTATGGATTGGTGTTTGCCGAGGGAGCCAACTCTTTTGGTAGTTTCTCTCAGTACAATCCCTTTGATATCAAGCGTTCGGCAGGTTTCGGGATACGTATCTTTATGCCTATGCTCGGTATCCTTGGCTTTGACTTCGGTTATGGGTATGATGGTATCAATGGCCGCACTACCCCACATGGCTGGGAAACCCACTTTATCTTAGGACAACAATTTTAATATAATGACAAGTGACAAGTGACAAGTGACAAATACTCACAGGAGAATTAGTCACTTGTCACTTGTCATTAGTCACTAACAACTAAATTCTTATGGAAGATTTCCCTCAAGCAGAAGGCCAAGAGACCATATTGCGCCTCAGTGGCATGTATCAGAATTGGTTCTTGGACTACGCCTCTTATGTTATCTTAGAACGAGCTGTTCCCGCTTTGGAGGACGGTTTTAAGCCTGTGCAGCGCCGTATCATGCACTCCATGGACGAGTTGGAGGACGGCCGCTATAACAAGGTTGCCAATATCGTGGGTAATACCATGAAATATCACCCCCATGGAGACGCTTCTATTGGCGATGCTATTATCCAGTTGGGACAAAAACAGCTGCTCATTGACACCCAAGGAAGCTGGGGGAATATCCTCACAGGCGATGATGCTGCGGCTCCCCGATATATAGAGGCACGTCTATCTAAGTTTGCCCTTGATGTGCTATTTAGTCCCAAGGTAACCGAGTGGCAAAAGAGCTACGACGGCCGCAACGATGAGCCTGTACACCTGCCGGTAAAGTTTCCTCTACTCTTAGCCCAAGGAGCGGAAGGAATTGCCGTGGGGCTTTCTACCAAAATATTGCCCCATAACTTTAACGAACTCATTGATGCCTCTGTGCTGTATTTAGAAGGCAAGCCCTTTGAGCTATACCCCGATTTTCCTACAGCAGGTATCATGGATGCCGCTACCTATAACGATGGTATGCGAGGAGGCCGTATTAGAGTGCGTGCCCGTATTGCCCAGAGGGACAAATCGACCTTAGTCATCACCGAAATACCCTTTGGAACAACCACTTCTTCGCTGATTGATTCTATCCTTAAAGCCAATGAAAAAGGAAAGATAAAAATCCTAAAGGTAGATGACAATACAGCCAAGGATGTGGAGATATTGGTACACCTACCCAAAGGAATTTCCCCCGATAAGACCATAGATGCCCTCTATGCCTTTACCGATTGTGAACTCTCTATCTCCCCGCTCTGCTGTGTGATTGAGGATAACAAGCCTCACTTTATAGGGGTGAGCGATATACTGCGCAAGAGCACCGACCGCACTGTGGAGATTCTCAAAAAGGAATTGGAGGTAAAGCTTGATGATCTAGAACAAAAATGGCACAACGCCTCCTTGGAGAAAATATTTATCCGTGAGGAGATGTATATTGACTTCAAGAAATATAATGACAAGGAAAGCCTTTTTGCCTACCTATACGAGTGCTTTGAACCCTTCAAGGAACAACTCTTACGCCCTATCACCGATGAGGATATAGACCGCCTTACCCAAATCCCCATGATTCGTATCACTCGCTATGATACCTACAAGGCCGAGGAAAATCTCCTAAAGATAGAAGCCGATATAGAAGTGGTCAAAAATCACTTAGCCAATTTAATTGCTTTCACCATTGACTATTTTAGGAATCTGCAAAAGAAATATGGCAAAGGTAAGGAGCGCAAAACGGAAATACGACCTTTCGATACCATTGAGGCTACTAAGGTAGTGGTACGTAACCTTAAACTCTATGTCAATAGGGAAGAGGGATTCGTAGGTACTTCTCTCAAGAAAGATGAATATGTGGCCGATTGTAGTGATATAGATGATTTGATCGTCTTTACCGCCGATGGGAAAATGATTATCACCAAGGTAACCGAAAAGAGCTATATAGGCAAGAATATTGTTCATGTAGGGGTGTTTAAAAAGAATGACACCCGTACGGTGTACAACCTAGTGTATCGCAACGGGAATGACAAAATCTCTTATATCAAGCGCTTTACCGTGACGGGAATTATTCGTGATAAGGAATATGATGTGATAGAACCACATAAGGATTCTCAAATCCTATATTTTTCAGCCAATCCCAACGGAGAGGCGGAGGTGATAACCATCATACTCCGTCAGGCAGGTAGCGTAAAGAAACTCAAATGGGATATCAATTTTGCTGATATTCTTATCAAAGGAAGAGCCTCTCGCGGAAATATTGTGACAAAGTACGCCATTAAGCGTATAGAACTCAAGGAAAAAGGTATATCTACCCTCAAACCACGTAAGATATGGTACGACCCTATCGTGCACCGCCTCAATACCGAAGGCCGTGGCGAGCTACTCGGCTCCTTCAAGGGGGAAGATAGGTTGCTGCTCATTGGCAAGGATGCCGTAGTGAAGACGGTAATCCCTGATCTCTCCCTACACTTTGACCCGAACCTGCTGATTATAGAAAAGTGGAATCCTGAAAAGCCGATTTCTGTCATTCACTACGAAGGAGAAAAGGAACGCTACTTTGTCAAACGCTTCTTAGTGGAAAACCCTAACCGTGAGGAACTGGTTATCTCCGATCATCCTAAGTCTCAGTTGCTCTTTGTCTCTACCCAGTGGCGTCCTATGGCCGAGGTCGTATTTACCAAGACAGGCAGAGAGCGTGCCGAAAACCAAACGGTCAATATAGAAGAGTTTATTGCTATCAAGGGTATCAAGGCCATTGGCAACCAACTCTCTACCGAGCGTATCAAGGAGATTGTCCCCTTGGAGCCTCTTCCATATGAAGAACCTCAAGCTGAAGAAGAAGCCAACGAAGAAGAGGACACCGCAGCGCCCGAGGTGATACAGCCCGATTTGTTTAGTGGATTAGATCAGTAGTCAGAAGTCAGTGGCTATTATATAATTTCAACTTATTCAGAGACAAACAAAAGAAATAACTATATGGCAAAGAAAAAACGAACCTGGACAAGTCTTAGAACAGAAATAGCACAATTAGTGGTTCAATTGCAGATTTCTTCAGAGGATTTTCGCCCATTAGGGATAGAAGAATGGAAAGCTGTAGAGACTCAGATTTATAAGACATTCTGCAAGCATCAAAGAGGTAGGTACTATTGGCTTTGGGAGGATTTCTCTCAAGAAGCGGTTGCTTTTGTTCCGCCTCATAATCCTGAAAATTATCTTACTGAACTTATTGATGTACAAGAAGAGATATTCTTTATCTTTGCGGAATCTCAGAATGATAAGTTTTGGTTTTATGAAGGGAGGATACCCCCTGTACTCCCACTTATAGGAGAACTTCACCATTATGATGAGTTTTATTTTGTTTCTAAGAAATACGAATGGCTTATAGCTATCAATCATCATGATGCTCTTATTGCTACAGGCAGTAAAACAGAGGCCTTGAAAAGTATTATCTCATAGAGAAATAAACGAGCCCCAATTAGGAACCTCAATTCATCACCACGCTGGTGATGAATTGTAAAACACTGATAGCTAACAACTAACGTGAGTTCGACGTAAGCAAAATTATATTTTTTCTCCCATGGATTTTCACGGAGAGAATAATATAACAACTAACGTAACTCTGTAATTTTCACCAATAAATTCTGTATATAGAATCATTGTTATAATGGGGTAATGTATCAGATGTATTATTAAAGATTCAATACCTTTATAATCAGTACAATACAAAAGCCCATTGTGAAAAGATAGCACTTTTGAGAAAACTAAATGACTATGAAAAAAGGTAATATAATAATCCTATATCAGATTGATTTAGAAATATATAAAAAAGTAAGAAAGGAAAAATACTATCATTTTTCTAAATCTGAAATCGTTGAGAACATGCTATGGGGAGAGGTTTTAATCTTAAATGATGATAAAACTCTTTTTCATTTTCAGGCTGATTTGCTTAAATTCTTCATTGTTTTTGCTGATAATTTAGGGAAAATAGTTTCGGGAGAAGAAACAAAAAATGAAGTATTTAGTGTGTATGATGATTATCATTTTTCCCTCAGAAGAGAGGATGAAGAGTATGTTCGTATCCTATTCAATGGACAAAGAAAGTCGTTGTTCACCATCAAAAAATTACTGCATAAAATAGAAGCTGTAAAGCAGAAATTATACAACGACTTTAAGATACTATACCCTGATTATGAGCAGTTGAAAAACTTGGATTACTTGGAGCGTAAACTAGTAAGTTTGTAGCTCGTGTCTATTCATTATTGTCCAAAATACCGCAAGTACTATACTATCAAAAAAACATGATTCATATTGAAAGAGGGAAAATAGATACATTTCAAGTGGGAGATTTCTCCAATATAACAACAATAGAAAGGAATTCGCTTACATTTTTCTTTGAAATAGAAAATAAGCGTATTCAGACTATTTCTGTTCGGGATGTAAAACAGATAGAAGTATATGGCAAAGGGATTACAGTAGCTACTATTGATACAATCACACAAGAGAAGCCAATTATAGATGGGGACTTCTATATTTATCCAAACTTACAGCTATCTTTGTACATTGATTTTAAAAACGAAATCTTTGCACAAGTATTAGTTTTTGATAGTTCGTTGGTAGATTTGTATGTCCCAAAAGCATATAAACTGATAGAAGATAGCTTGCTGAGGAGTTCTAATATATTGGAACTGAATCCTTTTAAAGCCGTTAATCAATTTGTCTTTAATACTACTTTAGAGGATTTTAAAAAGGAATACCACATCACAACAATGCCCGTAGAAGGGATTGGAGGGAAGAAGATATTTGAAAGTGCTTCTTTATTGTTTGAATTTTACAATCAGCTGCTCTGTAGCATATATGTAAAAACGCCTCGTTTATTTGATAAGATACTTGTAAGAGATTATAATTTCAATAATGATAAAGATATAGAAAGACTTATAAGCACCGAGGAAGTATTATATCATGGTCATTGGATGGTTATCCCTGCTTTAGGAATTAGTATTGAAGGTGACAACTTAACAAGGTTGTGTTTTTACAATGAATATGTAGCTCCTTTTTGGGAGAATATACGCCGACCTATTACCAGTTGGTAAGGAATCAAGGGTGTGGGTAGGGCTTTAATACATTATCCCAAAATATCGAAGTGTTCGCTCTAGCAGAGCTGATTAAGGAGTAGGGGAAATAATTCGCCTATTTATTAACGCGAATCAATAGTAGAAAACAATTGTATAGTCCAATTCATTAAGGCGCAATTTATTGCGCCTCTACGGAGGACTATGTTTTTGGTAATTGTCTTAGCCAGCGCATGTGTAGAGACGCAATTTATTGCGTCTTAGATAGTAATAGTTTTAACTATTGATTTGCATTATTAATTTTGTATATTTGCAGAAAAATAAAAGCCCTCGCTGGTGTGAGCGTTTGGCTCGAACCTATTATAAAAAATAGCGTGTAGCTTTTTAATGACAAAGAAGAATAAACCATATTTGTTAAAAACCAGAATTATGAAAGAACCCATTAGTTTAGATACCGCCTTACAGATTGTAGGCTCCTTAAAAGTAAGGGCTATTAAGGAAATAGATCAAGTAGGTGATCCTTATGAAAAAGAGTTACTTAGCCAAAAAATAGATATGTATTCACAGGAAGAAAAAATGCTATATGGGGTTAATGATATGGCACGCCTTTCTGTAATGGATAAAATAGTACATTATTATAGTCCCTTAATAAAGAAAATGAATGAAGTTGAAGGAAATTGAAGCTATTTATCTTCTTAAAAGAGATAAATTACTTAGAGGAAAATTTTCACAAGAAAGCCCTATTGCTTTTATCTTAGGAGGACAACCTGCTTCGGGGAAAAGTGGTTTAGCAAGGGCTATTTTGCGACAATTTCCTGATAAAGACTTTCTCTTTGTCAATGGGGATATCTACAGAGAATTTCACCCAAAGGCAAAAGAACTTATAAAACACCCTGATAGCTATTCAGAGGAAACACAACTATTCTCTAACTTTTTTACAGAAGCACTTATACAAGAAGCTATTACTCACCGATACAATATCATAGTAGAAGGAACTATGCGTAATGCTGATATCCCGTTGCGTACAGCTTTGGCTTTCAAAGAAAAAGGTTTTAGGATAGAAGCCTTTGCTATTGCAGCACCTGCTCTTTTTACAGAATTGGGTTTTTACTTGCGCTACCAAGAAGAAATAGACTTCCAAGGTTATGGACGATTAGCCGACAAAGTTTCCCATGATAAAGCTGTAGCGGGTTTGCTCCTTTCGTTGGATCGCTTATATACTGAAAAAGCAGTAGATAAGATACATCTTTACAGCTATCAGGCGGAAAGACATCTCATTACCTATACCTTGGCACAGCAATGGGATATAGCTCGTTTGCCTTCAGAGGAAGTCGTAGAAGCAAGAGCAGAACAATATCAAGATAAGGCACTTCGGTTGCAGCTGATAGAAAAAGCTAATACAATGAAACTTAGGATGCCCTCTTCTATAAGAGTTATTGTAGAGGAACTTATTCAAAAAATAGCTGACGACAGCTCTCTCAGAGTAACATTTCCTATAGCTTTCAACTGAGGAAAAAAGAGAATACTTATCTGTCCTTTTGTTCCCATATCCATTAGATTAGAGAATGCGTAATTTAAGCATATTGGCTAACCTTTTCTAATGATAATAAACCCTATTTTATAGTCAAACAAATTTAGATTGCGAATAAATAAAAGATTTGTTATTTTTGTACCATCTATGGAACTAACATTATCACCAACAGAAATAGAGGAACTTAGAAAGCTCCAACGCAACTTGCAAGGTCGCTCGGATTATGCCCGAGTTACCTGCATTTTGATGCTTTCTATGGGCAATACTCCTATTTTTGTTGCTGATTGCTTAGGTATAGATATTTCTACTATTTATCGTTATCGTTCCTTATATCTTGAAGGAGGACTAGATAAACTCCTTGAGAATCGTTATAGAGGTTATCAAGGTCTGCTTAATATTTTTCAAATAAAATCCTTAAAACAAGAGTTACGCACACATCTTTATACAGATGCAAAACAAGTATCTCAATGGGTTAAAGACACTTTTGAAGTTACCTATACTCCACAAGGAATGGCTGATTTACTTAACAGAATTGGTTTTTCCTACAAGAAAACAACCAAAGTGCCTTGTGAGGCGGATCCTTTAAAACAAAAACTATTTGCTGAAGCTCTCTCTAAAATTCTTCAAGAAAAGGAAGAAGGGGATGTGGTGTATTTTGCCGATGGTGTTCATCCTACGCACAACAGCCGTTCCACTTATGCTTGGATAGAGAAAGGTAAAGAGTTTCAACAACCAACAGTTAGTGGGCGTGATAGAGTGAATATCAATGTTTTACTTAATGCTTATGATGTTACAGATGTAATAGCTCTTGATTGTGAATGCGTTAATGCAGAATCAACAAAAGAACTTTACGAATTAGCTCTTAAAAAGCATCCAAACGCTAAAAATATTTATATTATATCCGATAATGCTCTCTATTATCACAATAAAGAGCTTCAAAACAGGGTAGAAGATAATAGAATCAAGCAAATCTTCTTGCCTCCATACTCTCCGAACCTCAATTTAATAGAGCGCTTGTGGAAATTCTTACGAAAAAAAGTAATCAATACGGGTTTCTATCGGAACAAGACAGAATTCCGAGATGCTATAAGGAATTTCTTTGATAATATATATACTTATAAAAAGGAGTTAGAGTCACTTCTAACTCTCAATTTCCGTTTGATAAATTCGCAAACCATTTCTTTTTGACTATAAAACCCAACCTTATTACATTTTTTAGATTTTGGTAAATTATTTTGTTGTTACAATATAAAATTGTAATTTTGCTCGTCTAAAAATATATTTTATATTATATAAATAATATACTTATGTTACTTACTTTAGCTTCTCTAAAAACAGGACAAGTCGCTATTATTGAAGGATTTACCCCTGAATGTCGACAAGAGGTACGACAACGCTTGTTGGACTTAGGCTTTGTACGTGGTTCCAAAATATTTGTGGAGAATATAAGCCCTTTGGCTGACCCCGTAGCATATAATATTCATAATACCCAAATTGCCCTCCGCAAAGAGGATGCCCTTTGTATATTAATTAGCTTATCCCTATGAAAAATACTTGTGATACTTGTGCCCTAAACCCTTCAGCTTCCCTAAAACCCTTAGGAGAGGAGACAGGAACTTTTGATTATACTATTGCTTTGGCTGGTAATCCTAATACTGGGAAGAGTACTGTGTTCAATGCTCTTACCGGTCTGCGCCAACACACGGGCAATTGGCCGGGAAAAACAGTTACCCGTGCTGAGGGAAGTTTTCTATTCCATGACTTACGTTACAAAATAATTGATCTCCCTGGCACATATTCGCTACTTTCTACCTCTGAAGATGAGGAAGTAGCACGGGATTTTATTCTCTTTGGTAAGCCTGATGTAACCGTGATAGTGGTAGATGCAAGTCGCTTAGAGCGAAACCTAAGTCTTACCCTTCAAATATTAGAAATTACAGATAAAGCAGTGCTTTGCCTAAACCTAATGGATGAGGCTTCCCGACATCATATTAGCATAGATACACGTACTCTTTCACGGGATCTGGGTATTCCTGTAGTAGCTACCAGCGCCCGTACCAGAGAAGGTATTGATGATTTACTTCTTGCCATTGAGGAGGTAGTAAGTGGTAAGTTCCAAACTAAGAAAAAAACATTTATAGAACTCCCTAAACAGCACATTGAAGCTATTGCACAATTAGAGCAAATACTTAACAAACTGAACCCTACACTCCCTAATACACATTGGTTAGCTATGCGCCTTATTGAAGGTGACCAAAGTATAAAAAAAGGAATAGCCGAAGGTTCTTTTTCGGAAAAAAACAATCCTGAAGAACAAAAGCATCTACTACACATCGCTCAGAAGTACCATCAACTATTAGGCGACAACTACCGTAATGATTTAGTAGAAGCTATTTATGCACAAGCCTCTGCCCTGACAAATGCTTCAGTGAGTACAGACCTCTCTGCTCGCTCTTTCCGCATAGATCGTGCCATTGATAGGATAGTAACTCATAAGTTTTGGGGATTTCCTATTATGTTCCTTCTATTGGCTATAGTATTATGGATTACTATTACAGGTGCTAACTACCCATCAGAACTACTTTCCGATTTTTTTGTAGGTTGGTTATATCCTCTGCTGAAGAGTGGCGCTGAGACTTTGCATTTTCCATGGTGGCTTAGCGGTTTCCTTATTGATGGCATCTATCTGGCTACTACTTGGGTTATTTCAGTGATGTTACCTCCTATGGCTATTTTCTTCCCTTTATTTACCCTTTTGGAGGATTTTGGCTACCTACCACGTGTAGCTTTCAACTTAGATAAGCTCTTTCGCCGGGCAGGAGCACATGGCAAGCAAGCCCTTACGATGAGTATGGGATTTGGCTGTAATGCTGCAGGAGTCGTGGCAACACGTATTATTAATAGTCCACGAGAGAAACTTATTGCTATTATTACTAATAATTTTTCTCTCTGTAATGGCAGATGGCCTACCCAAATACTCATTGCTACCCTGTTCATTGGAGCATTGGTACCCAAACAATGGTCCGGTACTGTATCCATGCTCGCTGTAATAGGAATTGCAATATTAGGAATTATCTTTTCATTTTTCACATCGTGGTTACTGAGCAGAACTTTGCTCAAAGGAGAGTCCTCTTTCTTTGTATTAGAACTCCCTCCTTATCGTCCTCCACGTTTCTTTCAAACTCTTTATACCTCTCTTATTGACCGTACCCTCATTGTACTGTGGCGTGCTATCGTATTTGCAGCTCCTGCAGGAGCCATAATATGGCTCATTTGTAATATACAAATAGGCAGTCAACCCATAGCCTTATGGCTTATACATGGCTTAGATCCTATAGGTATATTCATAGGACTTAACGGAGTGATTCTCTTGGCATACATAGTAGCCATTCCTGCCAATGAGATCGTTATCCCCACTATACTAATGCTTACCACAATGCTATTAGGTCAAGCTACCGCAGGCGAAGCAGGTGTACTGGTGGAGGCTAGCACCTCCGAAATAGACACCTTACTACATGCGGGGGGCTGGAGCCTATTAACTGCTATTAATCTGATGCTATTCAGCTTATTACACAACCCTTGTAGTACTACTATCTATACGATTTATAAGGAGACTAATAGTAAAAAATGGACGCTCATTGCTACCTTTTTACCTGTACTATATGGGGTATTGGTGTGTTTTTTACTAAGCAGAGTGTGGAAAATAGCCTTTTAAGAACTCGTTTTCCTTTTTTGATAAAAAAGTGGATATTTTTAGTGCTCTCATTAATAATATACTATTTTTTGGCTTAATGGACAAAAATGTTGCTCGAAAGTTCTTCAATCCCTTATTTTATCTACCTTTGCAGCTATTTGAAAAGATGAATAAAAAATTTGCTTTTACTGTGGCAGCAAAATAACTAAGAAAAATGGCACTAAAGAGGGTGTTCAACGATACAAGTGTTATGCCTGTGGAAAGACTTTTTTAGCCAAGAGGCAATTGAATATAGATGAAGATTTACTTTGGGAAGAGTATGTCAAAGGTAAACAGACTTATGCTCAATTAGCTGAAAAATATAGGTGTTCTATAAGAACAATCCAAAGAAAGTTAGATAATTATTCTGTCAAGAAACAGCTTAAAACAGCCCGAAAGGTGATCGTTCTGATGGATACAACTTATTGGGGAAGAGAGTTTGGCGTTATGCTTTTTAAAGATGCAATAACTAAAGAGAACCTTCTAAAGTACTATGTGAAAAATGAAACGAATGCTTTGTATATAAAAGGAATTCAAGAACTTATAAGCAAAGGTTTTGAAGTTATAGCAATTGTTTGCGATGGAAGAAAAGGACTATTACAGTCTTTTAATGATATTCCTGTTCAAATGTGTCAATTCCATCAAAAGGCAATTATTGTCAGATATTTAACCAAGAATCCTAAACTCCCTGCTGCGCAAGAACTAATAAAAGTAGTGAATTTATTGACTAATACAGACAAAGAATCATTTGAAGGAATTTTGGGATTATGGCATGAAAAATGGGGAGATTTTCTCAAAGAGAGAAGTATTAATCCATTGACAGGCAGAACACATTATACACATAAAAAGCTAAGAAGCGCCTATAGAAGTTTGAAAAACAACTTATCATGGCTCTTTACTTGGTATAATAAAATAGAACTAAATATTCCCAATACAACGAATGCAATAGATGGTCATTTTGCGGACTTAAAGAATAAACTAAGGAATCATAATGGTTTGTCTTTGGAAAGGAAAAAGAAATTTATTGATGGGTTTTTAAAGGCATAGGGCTGCCAAAATATTAAAAAAATAGGGAGCCTTATTACAAGCTCCCTCATATTAACATTTTGTATAGCATCTGTATTATCCCTGATAGGTTGCTCCCCAGCAGAGCCTATTTCCGTTTATACAGATAGGGCAAAGGTAAGGTAGTTTTTTGTATTATCCAAATACCTGTCTAAAAAAGAGCAACACTTTTGTCCATTAGAAGCTATATACCCAAAAAAAGCAACATTTTTGTCCATTATACC